>USMR01000310.1 GCA_900555815.1 uncultured Collinsella sp. | reverse complement strand
TTTATTACCAAGGCCTTTACCATTATCTTTGCCGCTACGGTGGTCATCTGGTTCCTTCAGACGTTCGATATCCGCTTTAATGTGGTCGCCGATCAGTCGCAAAGCCTGCTTGCGGGCCTCGGCAGCATCATCGCGCCGGCGCTGGCGCCGCTTGGCTTTGGCGATTGGCGCGCATCCACGGCGCTCGTCACCGGACTTATCGCCAAGGAGAGTGTCATCTCGACCCTCACCGTGCTTTTGGGCGCGACCTCGCCCGCGGCACTGTCGACCATGTTTTCGCCGTTTACCGCTTACGTGTTCCTGGTCTTTACGTTGCTGTACCCGCCCTGCGTGGCGGCCATCGGCGCCGTCAGGAGCGAGTTGGGCGCGCGCTATGCCGTTGCCGTGTTCGCGTTTCAAGTGACGGTCGCCTGGATCGTGGCGTTTGTCGTGCATTCGGCGGGCATATTGCTGGGGTTGGCTTAGTATTTTATTGACGGCGCAACCTCTGTGTATCGAATTGTTTCGGTCCCGTGTCCGTTACTGACGGATGCGGGACCGTTGCTATATAATCCCCTCCGCTCAAAATGATTGGAGATGTTATATATGAGTCAGGCAAGGCAAGACGGCATCACGCTCAGGCAGTGGCTCCCACTCGTCGGGCTCACCTGCTGTGCGTTCGTGTTCAACACGTCGGAGTTTATGCCCATCGGCCTTTTGACTGATATCGCCGCGTCGTTCTCGCTCACCGAGGCCCAGGCGGGCATCATGATCTCGGTCTATGCCTGGGGCGTCATGCTGCTGTCGTTGCCGCTCATGGTGTTCGCTTCGCGTTTCGAGTTTAAGCGGATGCTGCTGGGTGTGCTTGCCGTGTTCTCGCTCGGTCAGTTCCTGTCCGCTGTGGCGCCGACCTATCCCATCCTGGTCTGCGCGCGCCTGGTGGTCGCTTGCGCACATGCCGTGTTCTGGTCAGTCGCCTCGATTATGGCCTCGCGCCTGGTCGACACTCGCCACGGCGCGCTCGCCATCAGCATGATTGCTACGGGCTCGTCCATCGCGCAGATCTTTGGCCTGCCTCTCGGTCGCGCCATTGGCTTGGCCGTGGGCTGGCGCATGACGTTTGCCGTGGTCGGGGGCCTCTCGGCCATCGCGGCCGTCTACCAGGCAGCGGTGTTCCCGGCCATGCCGGCGGGTGAGCGCTTTACCGTCAAACAGCTGCCCGAGCTGCTCAAGAACCCGCTCCTCATCGCGCTCTACGCAGTCACGGTCTTCATGGCGACCGGCTATTACGCAAGCTACAGCTATATCGAGCCTTTCCTGGCTCAGGTCGCCCATGTCGACGCAAGCGCTATCACCATGACGCTGACGGCGTTCGGCTGCTCCGGTCTGCTCGGAAGCTGGCTGTTCGGCCGCCTGTTCGATGGGCATCGCTTCCCGTTCTTGGCTATCACGCTCTCCGGCGTGCCGGTGGCCCTGCTGCTCATGGGGCCGGCCGCATCGTCGCTCGTGACAGTGCTTGCCGTCTGCGCACTGTGGGGTTGCTGCGCCACGGCCTTTAACGTGGCGTTTCAGGCCGAGCTCATCAAGCACACGCCGGCAGATTCGTCGGCCGTCGCCATGTCGATCTTCTCGGGCCTGTTCAATCTGGGCATTGGCACGGGTACCGCGATCGGCGGAGCCGTGGTTTCGGGTCCCGGTATCGCCTGGATCGGCTTCGCGGGCGGGTCGATTGCCGTCGTGGGCGTCATCCTCGCTATCACGGTGATGTTCCCGGCCATTCGCCGCGCAAAGCCCGTTGCCTAATCACGTTTCCTCATCAGTTGCGGTGGAATAGTTCCTGTTTAAGGCCTCTGAAGGCCCAAGCAGGAACTATTCCACCGCAACTGATTTTGGGGAAGAGGATACAAGCCGGGCATACAATGGATGTCGTTGTGTTGAGCTTACCGGGAGGTTGCTATGTGGGCATACGAGACGACGTTCTATCAGATCTATCCGCTGGGCTTCTGCGGAGCTCCGCGCGAAAACGCCGCCC
>USMR01000309.1 GCA_900555815.1 uncultured Collinsella sp. | reverse complement strand
GCAAATAGATCTTGACGGCTCCGTAGCGACCGACGAGTAAGCGGTAGCTCGCGCCGCCGTCGGCGATGAGACTCAGGTCGGTGAGCAGGGCGCGGATTTCGACCTCGCGCCCTACGGTGATGTAGGGAAGGCCGATGCGCGGGACCACGCCGCCCTTGAGCGAGTTGAGAATGACGGCGGCGACGCGCTTGGGCACGCGGGGTGCTGCGGATGCGGTATCACTCATAGTCTAGGTATCCTCTCACGTCTGCTTCGTAGTCCTCGATAATTTGCGGTCCTGCCGCGCCAAATTCAATTACGGTGTCACCCACCAGGTCAAAGAGCGCCTCGTTGATGGTATCGACGAGCATGTCCTCGCTCTGTCCCGAGTGCGCCACTGCCGATGTCGCTTGCGCTGCGTTTTGCTCGAGCAGTGCGCGAAGGAAGGCATCTGCGGCGGGCGCGAGTTCGGTTGCGGTGCCAGCGGGTGCAGTCGATACGACCGCTGGCGTCGGTGCGAGGAGCGGTGCCACGACGCCAAACTGTTCGGTGGAAATGGTTGGCTCGTCGGCTTTGTTGCGCTCCGTAGGCGCCGCGATCGGCTCGGCCATCACGTCGGTCGCAGGCTTGGCTTCCGGTTGCTCGGATTCCGCCGTATCGACCTCTGTGGGCACATCGTCCTCGCGCTCTTCGTCGATCAAAAGCGCTTCGCGCGTTTGCGCAGCGGCGCTCCGAATGTGCCCCAGCTGACTCAGATCGATATCGATCTTGACGGGCTGGTGTACGGCGTCCCACGAAAGCCATGCCACAATCTCGTCATCGATAATTTTGGCCAGATATTTGGGGACCTTTTCTTCCTTAAGGGGATGGGCGGGGTCCAGCGCCAGGCGCAGGCGTTGGTCGCAGGCGCGCATCATTTCACCGAGCTTGCTGCTCTTTTGCCTACTACCGTGGATGCGCATGCATTCCCAAAAGCCGTTTTGGCAACGGTAGATATGGATAGGGTCCAGGCGATATTCGCAGTCCTCGTGGCGCTCGGGCGCAAAGAATACGGCCGAGGCAAACATGGTGTAGGGCATGGCCGTCTCCTCCCCAAATAAGCTCGCCACGATGTCGGTCTTTCGGTGCGTGTCATAGTAGCGCGCCATACGGACATACACGGCGCACGCCACGTGGCGCAGATCGCGGTGGTGGCTGCGGTCGAGCCGCGAGTTACTTAGGTTGTACGTGGAGAGGGCGTTGATGGCGGCCATGAGTCGCTCCTCGCGCACCTCATCGGGCGGAAGGGGGAGCGTGGGCTCGGAGGTTTTGCGACGCTTAGGGGTCTGGCCGGACGGTGCCGGTGCTGGTACAAGGTCTCGCGCTGCGCGGCGTAGCTCGATAAGGGCGTTATCGAACATGACGGTTTTAGAGTCGCGAAGTAGCTTGGGGTCGAGTCCGTGGAAAACGGCGTAATCCTGCAGCCACACGCGCGCAAACCGGTCGATGCCGGGCTCGAAGGCGCGATAGACATCCCAAAAGGCCTTGATCTTGTTAAAACCTTCGAGCGGATCATCTATGCCAATGCCGCAAATCAGCTCATAGAGATACAGAAAGGCAAAGGATGTAGACGTTTCCTCGACGGTTCCGCGGCGCACTTGGGCACGCCAGGTAAAGTAGCCGCGCAGCTGCCGGTTGCTCATGGCGTTGTAGGTGGGAAAGTACGACTTAAAGGTGCCGTTGTAGGGACAGTCGTCCTCAAAGTCGGCCATCAGCAGGCCCTGGCGGTAAAAAAGCTCGGCTTCCGAAAGCCAGCGGCCCGCACCGCCCTTGGGGTCATCCTGCCAGCGCGATATCTCGCGCATTTTACGGTACTGGTCGGGGAGGAAATTCTGCATCTGTCGGCCGGTTTTGAGAATCGGCTCGTCTGCGTAGATTTCGTTTGAGAAGCGGGTGGACTGATGGGTCCGGGCCTCGGCCATAATGCGCTCGATGAGCATCTTGATGTCCTGGTCGGCCACCGCTTCTCCTCTCCTAACGCAGCTACGGTGACCTCAT
>USMR01000308.1 GCA_900555815.1 uncultured Collinsella sp. | reverse complement strand
CGCGACGGTGCTTGGTGCCGTTGTAGACTTGGTCGATGTCGTTGATGCAGGCCTCAAGGTCGTCGGGATGGACGCGCGTTTTCCAGTAATCGCGACAGTTGTCTATGTGCTCCGAGGGAAGGCCAAGATCGCGCAAGGCACCTTGTGACCAAAGGGTGCGATGTTTGTCCAAGTTCTCGATAAAGAAATAACGGCCCTCGTTGAGCATCGAAAAGGCGTCAAAAATACGATCGCTTATTTCGAAGTCGTCGGCGTGGACTTGCGTGATATTGCGTCGATCGAGGTGCATGGCATGACGTAGCTTGTAGTCGTACATGCGATGGTCGGCATCGAGCGTCATGCGATTGGAAGCTTCGCCCAGGGCGGGGTCGGCATGTGACACTCCGTAGCTAAACGAGTAGGGCATCTCGGAATCGTTGTTTTTGAGCAGAACCGTTCGGCAGTGTTCCAGACGTTCGGCGAGGTCGTCCTCGGTTGCAATCGTAGATAGGATGGCAAACTCGTCGCCGCCTATGCGAAACGCCGCTTCGCCCACCTTCATATACAGCTTAAGATAGAGACTTACCTGCAAGATATAGCGGTTGCCCTCGTCATGCCCAAAGACGTCGTTGCAGTGCTTGAGATTGTCGATATCGATGAACGCCATGGTAACGGGGGCGTCCTGCTCCCAGAGCTCCTCGAGGGAACGGGCAAAGCCGCCACGGTTGCCAAGCCCGGTAAGCTGGTCGGTAAAGGCAGTCCTGATCAGATCCTCCTGCCGTTCGAGAAGGTCGCGGACGGTCTTTTCGAGCGTTTCGGTGTAATTGCTGACAGTTTCCATGTCCTAAGCGACTTTCTGAGGTCGGGGCGGATTGCGTCGGGCGAGCTCGTTGTGTACGCGCGTCGTTGCTCAGCGCTTTGCATGTATCCAGGCCCCCGCCTTGCCGCGTTGTTGAGTTAATTTGTCGGCTAATGTTCGCTGTTGATAACAGCTGAGTAGTGTAAACAATAGTGCACAATTATATATGGGTGCACATGCTGTGGGCGGCTATTATTCGACAAGCGGTAGCGCGACGATGCGATGTTCGATAAAAATGCGACTGGGACGATATATGTTGACGGGTATCCTTGTCCCGTTCTAAAACGCAGGAACGCAGATGGTCCCATGGCACAGTCAAATATGACGCGCACGGTGGGGCTGGCGCTCGAGGGAGGCGGCTACCGCGGTATGTATACGGCGGGCGTGCTCGACGTTTGGATGGAGCACGGTTTGACCTGCGACCATATGGTGGGCGTCTCGGCGGGCGCGGCGTTTGGCTACAACTTTAAATCGCGCCAGATCGGCCGCGCCATTCGCTATAACAAGGCCTATTGCGCCGACAAGCGCTATGCGAGCGTGACCAGCTGGCTGCGAACCGGCGATATGTACAATGCCGACTTTGCTTATCACGAGGTGCCTATCGAGCGCGATCCTATCGACTTGGAGGCGTATCGCACCTGTCCCATGCGATTTACGTGCGTGTGTACCGATATCGAGACGGGCAAGGCCGTCTATCACGATCTGCCGTATGGCGACGAGCGCGATATCGAGTGGATTCGGGCGTCGTCGGCAATTCCCGTGGCGACGCGTCCCGTTGCTATTGACGGGCATAAGTATCTGGATGGTGGCGTGGCTGATTCTATTCCCAGCGCGTGGCTGTTTGCGCAGGGGTATGACCGCAATATCGTGGTACTCACGCAGCCGGCGGGCTTTGTGAAGCAGCCCAACAGCGTGATGCCCATGCTGCGGCGCGTGTTCCGTCACTATCCGGAGTTTGTCGCAGCGCTTGAGCATCGGCATGAGGTCTACAATGCCACGCTCGATGACCTGGCACGTCGCGAGGCTGCTGGCGAGATCTTTGTGGTGCGGCCGAGCGAATCGGTGAAGGTGCCGTCGCTGTGTCGCGAGCCCGATGAACTTGAGCGCATCTACCAGATTGGTCGCCGCGATGCGGAGGCGACCTTGCCGGCACTGGAGGCATATCTGGCAGGGTAGAGGCTGCTGCCTCCATCTCGGCGGAAAGCGCATC
>USMR01000307.1 GCA_900555815.1 uncultured Collinsella sp. | reverse complement strand
ATATCGCCTGGTGGCGTCAAAACCGCTATGTCATTCCACTCATTCATACGACCATGGTTCCCCAAAAAAGCCCACTCGATGCATTCGTTTCCCCAACCGTACGGACTCAGCCCGCCCAGCGTCGTCTATGAACGACCCCGTAAAAACTCAAGGGACACCAATGCAATGTCATCGTCCAGCGCCGATTCGGTAAATCGGTCAAGCTCGCCCAAGACCTTGCCGCAAATGCCCGACACGCCCTCCCCCGAAACAGAAAGCAGAAGGTCGCGCAAGCGCTGTTCGCCAAAGAACGCTCCGGTGCGGTCGCGGGCCTCAATCGTTCCATCCGTATACATGAAGAGCATGTCGCCGGGGGCAAACGTAAACACACCTGTCTCGTACACCATGCTCTCAAAGGCACCGATTACGCCCGATTGGCATCCAAGCAGTTCGACCTCTCCCCCACGGGCCACGCCGCCGCCCAGCGGCATCGACTCTGGCCTGATGACCATGGTCGGAGGATGGCCCGCCGAACAATACGTTGCGCGTCCGGCTTTAAGGTCAATCTTGGCGATAAAGGCCGTCACGAACGTCTCGACCCTCGAAAAGCCCATGAGCATACTGTTAAGGGAGCGTGCCATGCGGGCCGGGCCAGCGCCCTCCCAGGCATATGCCGTCAGGGCCGTCTTGACGAGCGCGGACATCGATGCGGCCTCAATGCCTTTGCCAGACACATCACCCAGAATCATGACGGCGCAGTCGTCGGGAAGTCGGATGAGCGTATAGAAATCACCGCCGACCAACGCCGAGTTCGTGGCCGACAGGTACACCGAATCGGTTGCGATACCCGGAACATCCCCCAGGGAATTTCTCATGCCGATCTGGAGGGTCTGAGCGATATGGCGCTCCTCGCGCTTTTGAGATTCGCCTTCGTAGATCAGTTCAAAGTCATGCGCCAAGTGCACCAAGTAGTCATATTCAAGGTCATCAATCGGCTCTTGGCTGCCATCACGAAGCAGTAGCGCGCGCGTAGTCGGGCTCTTCGCAACAGAAGCAGGAACAATCGCGTCGTTACTGTGCTTGCCATCACCCTCAGAGCGCGGGCGCCCCGCCTCGATGCCGGAGTCGACGTAGAGACCTTGACAAGGCAGACCATGCGCCCTAAGCCAGCCTCCCATAGGCATCGATTCGTCAACGCGAGTTATACGAACGTGTTTAAGGTCCTCGGCACTCGTACCGCCCAAAACAGATGCCTCAAAGCCATCAGGCCCAGCCCCCAGACGTGCCGCCGGCGCCGTCGTGGAAAAGAAAAGCTTCTCAGGGTCGTCCGGCAAGGCAACGCGACTGCCGCCTTCAAAATCTATGACGTAGGAATCCAGACTGGCGTCATACTCAACAGGGCAAAAATGGCAGTTAAGCATATTGCAGATCTCGGACGATACCGCCTGGGTAGCCGCGGCAGAATCGTCTAGAAAGGTAAACAACTCATCACGCAAGACATTGAGCGAGCGGCCAAGCTCGGCCGTGCGACGGGAGCGAAGGCTCGATGCCATGCCGACCAGCTGGATAGACAGGTAATCGCAAATGACCTCGAGCACATTAACGTCATAGGCGAGCGGTGCCTGAGGGCGTTTCCAACCAACTTCCAGCACGCCAAGGATCTGCGTACCGTAAAAAACGGGAAGACAGATCTCGCTGCGATACGGAGGCATATCCTGCACGCGCAATAGGTGCTTAGAACGATTGTCCAGGTCCATGAACATACCGGAGGCGGCCCTATCGCCCTCAAGGTCCTGTTGAATCGACAAGCGACAGGCACGCGACTCACGAAGAACATACGTCGGAATGCCAGCGCCATACGGCAAAAACTCAGGCAGGTAGCTGTCGTACAGCTCCTTGGAAACACCACGAAGCTTAAAACCGCCGCTCTCAGAAAAATAGATAGCGGCACCCGAAGCACCGAGCGTTCCTACAAGCTGGTTCAAAACGGTATCAAGCAGGCTAGGTAGCTCATCGGAGCCCACGGTACTCATAATGACCGAGAGCGTGCCAGAGAGACGCTTGTTCGC
>USMR01000306.1 GCA_900555815.1 uncultured Collinsella sp. | reverse complement strand
GGTTCGGCGCGGGCAGATTCGCCGTGTTCGGGGAAAAGGTGCCTTTGTGGCGCAGAAAGTACCTGCTTTTTTTGAACGCACGGGCGGTTTCCGTGAATCGGTCCGTGCTTCGGGCGGCGAGCCGTCCGTCCGTATTCTCGCGCGTTCCAAGCGTTATGCGGGGCCATACTACGCCGACCTGTTTGGCATCGCCGAGGATGATTTGCTGTATTCGATTCGGCGTTTGAACTGCGTCAACGGCGACCCTGTATCGATTGAGATGGCGTTCATCCCGTGCCTGCTGTTTCCAACCATCGAAGATATTGACGTGTCGGTCTTCAGTTTGTACGAGACCTATGAGATGCTGGGCCGAAAGCCAGTTATGGCACAGGAAAAGCTCGATATCGAAGCGCTGGGCGCGCGAGATGCCGGCCTGCTTGGACTGGAGCAGGGCGATCTTGCCTTGACGCTGGAGTGCGTAAGCTTCGATGCGGGCGGCCAAGCGATCGAGTACGTCAAATCGTTTAACCGCGGTGATGCGGGTGGATATACCTATACGTACTAGCTGGTGTTTTGTGAATAACGTCTGGGAAACTAACTAGTTTTGATCGTTGGGTCAGCTGTATATACAACCTTACAGGGCCCAAAATCGACCGTTCGCCGAAGGGGATAAATTAATCGACAGAGAGGTATCAAAAAGCCGTAACCTGTAACTGTGATTGGTATCAAATACTAATGATTTGTAACGAGGTGAGACGATGAAGATGCTCGATTACGTTCAGCTTGCCCATGTGCGTATGGGGGAGAACCTCGAGCGTTCGTCTGAGCTGGTAGCGCAGCTCGTTGATATTTTCCAGTCCGGTTCTTTTGACGCGCTGCGCATCGTTGCTTCGGGTTCGTCGCGTCATGCCGCCGATTGCGCCCGCGATTACCTGCAAGATGCCCTGCAAATGCAGGTGTCCGTTGTGACGCCCGAGGCCTTCGTTGATTTTGAACACACCTATCCGCAGCATGCGCTCAACATTGCCGTTTCGCAGAGTGGCTATTCGACCAATACGATTGCGGCGCTCGATTACATGCGCGCACACGATATGGCTGCAGTTGCGCTCACGGCAAACGTCGAGGCGCCCATCAAGGAGCACACTGACATCGTTCTTGACTACGGTGTGGGCGTCGAGTCGGTGGACTTTGTGACTCTGGGCGTCGAGGTGCTCGTTGAGTACCTGGTGCTCTTTGGTATTTACGGCGGTCAGGCGCGCGGAACGATTGACGCCAAGGGCGTTGCCCAGCGTCTTGACGACCTGCGCGAGGCCATCCAGGCCAATGCCGTAATGTGCAAGACCGCCGAGGCGTATGTCCAAGACCACATGCTCGAGCTTTCTGAGCACACGCCCGCCATGGTCGTCGGCAACGGCCCCAACTATGGCGTTGCCGAAGAGGCGGCCCTCAAGCTGAGCGAGACCATCAAGATTCCTGCCATGCATCACGAAGGCGAGGAGTTCGTCCACGGTCCCGAGATGCAGATCGTTCCGGGCTATCTGGTGTTTATCGTCGACGATCCGCAGGGGTCGGAGCGTCTTGCGAATATCGCTGATGCGCTATCGAACGTTACGACAAAAACGGTGCTGCTCACGGTCCATCCCAAGGGTAGGGCTCACGAGGTTGCGGTGCCTCAGGTGGCTCCGCTGCTCAGCGCAATTCCCAATCTTGTGTTCTTCCAGACGATTGCGGCCATAATCGCCGAGCGTCTGAAGTCATGGGACGTGCACCCGTATCTTGATGCCGTCTCCAAGCAAATGGAGGTCAAGGCAGAGGGCTACGAAGAATCAGTCAATGCGCTTAAGGCCAAAGCGGCCGAGTGTTACGGAATGTAAGCGGGTTTTGAAGCCCGTTGGCATGGGGGATGTGGAAACAACCCCAGAAAGGAGAGACAAATGAAGGAAACCGAGAAGATCGAGATCATGCATTTCGACCAGGAGGGCTATCTCGAGGACGGCAAGGCGCTCTACGAGACCGGCAAGAAGATGACCGCGCTCGCCGACAAGGTCGCCGACGAGGGCTACGACGCCGTGTTCCTGATGGGCGT
>USMR01000305.1 GCA_900555815.1 uncultured Collinsella sp. | reverse complement strand
CGCCATCAAGGGCCTGGGCGGATTCCATCTAGCCTGTGATGCTGCCAACGAGCAGGCGGTGGCCGAGTTGCGCCATCGCAAACGCCGCAGTAACAAACCACTTGCCGTCATGGTGCGCAGTCTTGCCGATGCCGGGCGCCTGTGCCATATCGACGACGCTGAGCGCGAGCTTCTCGCCGGCAGTATCCGTCCCATTGTGCTGCTGCGTCGCCGCGCAGCCGGCAACGACGTCCACAGCTCCCCCAACGCCCTCGAACTCGCGCCATCCGTCGCGCACGACTTGCCCGAGCTTGGCGTCATGCTCCCCTACACCCCGCTTCAACATTTGCTGCTCGCCGCAGCCGCAGCGCACGGTATGCGAGCACTCGTCATGACCAGCGGAAATCTGAGCGAAGAGCCCATCGAGACCGACGATGCCCTTGCATGGGAGCATCTCGTTGCCGCCGGCATCGCCGATGCGCTGCTCGGCAACGACCGCGCGATTCGGGCGCGCTACGAGGTCTCCCTGTTACGCGTAGCCGACGGGGTCGCCATGCCCGGGCGCCGCGATCGCGGATCTGCGCCGCAGCGGCCGCAGTAGCCGGCGCTCGACACCGCCACGCCCTGTGTGCTCGCCTGCGGGCCGCAGCAAAAAGCCACGATCGCACTCACGCGCGAGGACACCGACGGCCATGCGGCCTGTTTTGTGTCGCAGCATATCGGCGATGTCGAAAACGGCGCGACTTTCGATGCTTGGAGCGCCGCACGCACGCGTCTGGAAAGCCTCTTTGACCTGGCGCCTGCCGCCTTGGCATGCGACATGCATCCCAGTTATCTGTCGAGCCAATGGGCGCGCGAGCAGGCACGGGAGCACAATCTGCCGCTTATCGAAGTCCAGCACCATCATGCGCACATCGCGAGCGTCATGGCAGAGGCGATTGCCGCAGGCCGGCTTGCGCCCGATACACGCGTCCTCGGCATCGCCTTCGACGGCACGGGTGCCGGCACCGATGGCACCATATGGGGCGGTGAGTTTCTTGTCGCCCATCTCGCCGATTTTGAGCGCGTCGCGCATCTGCGCACCTGGGCGCTTCCCGGTGGCGCCGCATCCGTACACGATGCCCGCCGCAACGCCTTTGCCCTGCTCAGTGAGCTCGGTCTGCTCGAGCACCCAGGTACCGCTCGGCTTTTGGACAGCCTCGACGAGCAAACGCGCAGCGTGACAGCCACCATGATCGAGCACGGCATCAACAGCCCGCGTACCAGCAGCATGGGGCGTCTCTTTGATGCCGCGGCAGCGATTCTGGGCATCTGCGACAAGGCAACCTACGAGGGCGAACCCGCCATAGAACTCGAAGCCGCCGCCTGGCGCGCGCTCGACAACGAAATCGCCCGTTTTCCCGACGACAACGCCGGTTATTTCGCATCTGGCCCATCGTGGCTGGACGGCCCCTATGTTCTGGACCAGAAAGCACTCTTTGAGGCACTTTTGGGAGGAATTGAAGCCGGAGCGTCCGCCGACAGGCTCGCACTCGACTTCCATGTCGCCGTCGCGCGCTCCTCGGCGCGCATCGCCAGCGAAATCTGCGTGCACGAGGGCATCGATACCGTCGCGCTCTCGGGTGGCGTGTTCATGAACCGACTTTTGCTCCAGCTCCTCACCCGCGAGCTCAAAAGCATGGGTCTCACTGTCTTGGTTCCTCACTCCGTACCCGTCAACGACGGCTGCATCGCCTACGGTCAGGCGGCAGTCGCACGCACCCGCCTCGCACAGGTCGCACCGCAATAGGCTGTTCGGCCAGCCCACAAGCCACCGTCTCACAGGTGTAGCGCGTTTGCCCGCAGCGCCCGCGAGCGCTACCATCAACTGATGGATTATTGAGCGCCCGTCCAGCGCAAAGCGTATAAAAGGGGAACAATATGTGCCTTGCCGTTCCCGGTAAAGTAGTCAAACGCGACGACGACCTCAAGGCCACCGTCGACATGATGGGCATCGAGCGCCCCGTGTCGCTGCGACTCGTGCCGACGGCGCAGGTTGGCGACTATATTCTCGTACACGCCGGCTTTGGCATCCAGATTGTCGACGAGCAGGAAGCACAGGAAACGCTCGAGC
>USMR01000304.1 GCA_900555815.1 uncultured Collinsella sp. | reverse complement strand
CGTCAGCAGGCTCTCGTTCACGAGCGCCTCGCCCGACACCACCACGGCGTCGGCGGGAATCTGGTCGCCGCGCCCCAAGCGGATGATGTCGTCGAGCACGATCTGGTCCAGGCCGAGCTCCACCTCGGCGCCGTCGCGCACCGCGATGGCCTTCTTGGAGGTCAGCAGCGTGAGCTTATCGACCATCTTCTTGGAACGCATGGACTGAATGACGCCAACAGCGGTGTTCAAGAACACCACGAACAGGAACGTCAGATTCTTAAACGAACCGGTCAAAATGACCAGGAAAGCCAAGATCACGTTGATCAAATTGAACAGCGTGCAGAGGTTCTCGATGATGAGCTCTTTGACCGACTTGGTCTTGAGTTCCATGTTGCGGTTGATTTTACCGGCGGCGATACGCTCCTCGACCTCGGCGGTTGAGAGTCCGCGCTCGATATCCGTTGCTGCCATACCACGTCCCATCACGTCGCGTCGGTATAAGAAAAACCGCCCGGACCATGCGAGGTTCGGACGGTCTTACGTTCGATGGTGCCCCATGTTGGATTCGAACCAACGGCCTTCTGCTCCGGAGGCAGACGCTCTAATCCCCTGAGCTAATAGGGCCAACGTTTGGCATTATACCCAAGTGCACCACGGGCTATCAAAATAAAAGAAAAAGCTTTGCAATTCCGAGGAAGACGCGGCGCAACGGCCCACTTTAGAAGGCAAAAGCGAGTCAGATAGTATAAACTCTCATGCACCATATATACACGGCTCGCGATGCGGGCCGTTTTTGCAAAAGTTATCCATCGAGGTGAGAGGCACACCATGATTGCAATTTTAAAGCAGAGCGCCAGCGACGAGGCCGTCGGCCATATCGTCAGCTGGATTGAGAAAAAGGGCCTGAAGACCGATGTCTCGCGCGGCGAGAATGAGACGATTATCGGCCTGGTGGGCGATACGACCAAGATCGACCCGTTCCTGCTCGAGTCCATGGATGTCGTCGAGCGCGTGCAGCGCGTCTCCGAGCCGTTCAAGCGCGCCAACCGCAAGTTCCACCCCGAGGACTCCGTCATCGACTGCGGTCACGGCGTCAAGATCGGCGGCGACCAGTTCCAGGTCATCGCCGGTCCCTGCTCCGTCGAGGGCGAGAACCTCATCCGCATCGCACGCCGCGTGAAGGCCGCCGGCGCCACGATGCTGCGCGGCGGTGCCTACAAGCCCCGCACCTCCCCCTACGCCTACCAGGGCATGGGCCCCGCCGGCCTCGACCTGCTGTGCGAGGCGTCTGCCGAGCTCGACATGCCGATCGTCACCGAGATCATGGATCCACGCGACGTGCAGGTCTTCTTGGACAAGAAGATTGACGTCATGCAGATCGGCGCCCGCAACGCCCAGAACTTCCCCCTGCTCAAGGAGGTCGGCAAGACCCAAACCCCGATTCTGCTCAAGCGCGGCATGTCCGGCACGATCGACGAGCTGCTTATGGCAGCCGAGTACATCATGAGCGAGGGCAACGACAACGTCATCCTGTGCGAGCGCGGTATCCGCACCTTCGAGACCCGCACCCGCAACACCTTCGACCTTAACGCCGTGCCGGTGCTGCACCACCTGTCGCACCTGCCCGTCGTCGCCGACCCCAGCCACGCCACCGGCTACACCCGCTACGTCGAGCCCATGGCGCTCGCCGCGACCGCCTGCGGTGCCAACGGCCTGGAGATCGAGGTCCACGACGAGCCGAGCCGCGCCTGGTCCGACGGCGCCCAGGCCCTCACCCCCGATCAGTTCGACGACACCATGCGCCGCATCCGAGCCATCCGCGAGGTTGTCTGCCAAGAGACCATGGAGTAGCCCATGGGTACGGTGAGAAACGCGCGCGTTAACCAGGGCGGCCCCAAGTGCGCCGGCATCGTCGGCCTTGGCCTCATCGGCGGTAGCTTTGCCCGCGGCTATGCACAGGCGGGCGTCCGCGTGGTGGCCTGGGACCCCGATGACGATGTCATGACGGCCGCCAGCATGGGCACTGTCGCCGGAGAGCTCAACGACAAGACACTCGGCGAATGCGACATCATCGTCCTGGCTTGCTACCCCGAGGCATGCATCGATTGGCT
>USMR01000303.1 GCA_900555815.1 uncultured Collinsella sp. | reverse complement strand
CCATGGGAAACCCTTTCGCGTGGTTGCGGTGCGCGCGGGGCGCTCCGCTACGGTACAGTGTTCATCATTGTACCTGTCTGGCGCCAAAAGGGGTGTGCTTACTGCGGCGTTACACGTCTGCAACATGGGAGAAGGGGCGGCAGGGTGCGTGTCCGCTGCGGTTGGCCACGCCGCGTTGCACAAAGACCGTGAACCTTTTGTGGGACACGCGGCGCCGTGGTACCATAGCCGAGTTTGTTGTCTTGGTCGGAAACCAAGACGCCTTATGCGCTGATCGGTAACCAGCGCCTGACCAATAAGGAGTCCTACCATGAAGCAGGGTATCCATCCCCAGTATGTCGAGTGCACGGTGACGTGCTCCTGCGGCAACACCTTCAAGACGCACGCTACCGTGTCCGAGATGAAGGTCGAGCTTTGCAACGAGTGCCATCCGTTCTACACCGGCCAGCAGAAGTTCGTCGACACCGGTGGACGCGTCCAGCGCTTCGCCGACAAGTTCGGTGGCGCCGCTGCCGCCCAGCTCAAGAAGGCTGAGGAGGCCAAGGCTGCCAAGGCCGCCAAGGCTGCTGAGGCCGAGGCCGCTCGCAAGGCCGCCGCTGAGGCTAAGGCTGCCGAGAAGGCTAAGCGTGCCGCTAAGTTTGCCGAGGAGGCTGCCAAGCAGGCCGTCGAGGCTCCCGCAGAGGCTCCCGTCGAGGAGACCGCTGCCGAGGCCGAGACCACCGAGGCTGCTGAGTAAATAGCTCGCCGCGGAATCACTCGCATTCATGGCATAAGGGCCGTGCATCCGTTTGGGTGCGCGGTCCTTTTCTTTTTATTGGTGCAAACCAACCTGCCCCCATTGCACCAAATGGCAGAGAGGCGGCGTTTGCCCAGATAAAACCTGCCAAAATTAACCTGTCCCATTGTGGCAGGTTGGTCGTAGTTATTACGTGGCGGTCGAGGTCGACCGTATAGGCCGCGCCTTGTTTGGCTAAAGTACAATCATCTGTGTTTAACTCGCCCGCAACTGCACGACGTGGGCGATGGCCAAAAAGGAAAACCACATGGGATTCATGTCAAAGCTGCTGTCCTTTGGATCCGATAAGGACCTTAAGCGCTACTACAAGATCGTCGACCAGATCAACGGTCTTGAGCCCCAGTTTGAGAAGATGACCGAGGAGGAGCTCCGCGGCCAGACCGATAAGTTCCGCGAGCGTTACGCCAACGGCGAGTCGCTCGACGACATGCTCCCCGAGGCCTTTGCCACCGTGCGTGAGGCTTCCAAGCGCACCATGGGTATGCGCCACTTTGACGTGCAGCTCATTGGCGCCATGGCACTGCACGAGGGCCACATCGCCGAGATGAAGACCGGCGAAGGTAAGACCCTCGTCTCCACGTTGGCCGGCTATCTCAACGCTATCGCCGGCAAGGGCGTGCATGTCGTTACTGTCAACGATTACCTGGCAAAGCGCGACTCCGAGTGGATGGGCCGCATCTACAAGTACCTGGGCATGACCGTCGGTCTGCTCCAGAACAACATGCCGCTCGAGCTCAAGCGTCCGGCCTACCAGGCAGACGTCACCTACGGCACCAACTCCGAGTTCGGTTTCGATTACCTGCGCGACAACATGGTCACCCGTCCCGAGCAGCGCGTGCAGCGCGGTCACAACTACGCCATCGTCGACGAGGTTGACTCCATCCTGATCGATGAGGCCCGCACCCCGCTGATCATCTCGGGCGCTGGCACCAAGTCCGCCAGTACCTACAAGGACTTCGCGCGTGCCGTGTGTGGCCTTGAGCGCGGCGAGGACGTGTCGCACGACATGCTCACCGCTACCGAGGACGTGGAGCCCACGGGCGACTATGTCATGGACGAGGCCAAGCACACCATCGCCGCCACCGAGCGCGGCCTTAAGAAGATTGAGCGCCGCCTGGGTATCGACGACATCTATGCCGATCTCTCCGGCCAGCTGGTCAACCACCTGCAGCAGGCGCTGAAGGCCCAGTACATGTTTCATCGCGACAAGCAGTACGTGGTCACCAACGGCGAGGTTAAGATCGTCGATGAGTTCACCGGTCGTATCATGGAGGGCCGCCGCTACTCCGAGGGCCTGCATCAG
>USMR01000302.1 GCA_900555815.1 uncultured Collinsella sp. | reverse complement strand
TGTAGAACGGCGTCGCGCCGCGCGCCTCCTCATCGCCCATCAGCAGCACGCAGCAGTTTTGGGCGAGCATCTCGCACTGGATCACGCCGGGGACCACCGGGTTTCCCGGAAAATGCCCCTGCAAAAAGTATTCGTCGCCCGTAATCGTGATCTTGCCGTGGGCCTCGTCGCCCACCAGCTCGGCTTCGTCGAGCAAAAGCATCGGCTCGCGATGCGGCAACAGTTCCTTAAGCTCTTCTTTGTTCATGGATATCACCTATCCGATCCTCATGAGGCAGCTGCCAAACTCCACGAGGTCGCCGTCGGCCACGCAGATCTCGAGCACCTCGCCGTCTGCCTCTGCCGTTACCTCGTTGAGAACCTTCATGGCCTCGATGATGCAGAGCGTCTCGCCGGCCTTGACCTTAGAGCCCACGTGCACAAACGGCTCGTCGCCCGGCGCCGGGGCAGCATAGAAAACGCCGACCATGGGAGCGGTCACCTCGGTGCCCTTGGGCTCCGGTGCGGCGGCAGGTGTCTGCGCGGCGGGCTCCGGTGCGGCAGGCGCGACTGTGGGAGCTGCAACTGGAGCGGCCATAGCGCTCGGCATGGGCATGGGCGCGGCAACCGGCTGTGCGGCGCTCGCGCGCTCGAGTTCGACCGCGGTGCCATCGGGCTCCTCAACGCGTACGCGCGTGAGGCCGCGGTCCTCCATAACATCGGCTATCTCGGCAAGTCTTTTGGAATCCATGCTCTAGCTCCTCGTATATCTACGCAGCGCGATGGCGGCGTTGTGTCCGCCAAAGCCCAGGTTGGTCGAAAGCGCCCAGGTAAGGTCGGCGCGAACCGCGCGATTGGGCGTGTAGTCAAGATCGCAGGCGGGATCGGGCGTGTGGTAGTTAATGGTCGGCGGCACCACGCCCTGCTCGAGCGCCATGGCGCAGGCCATGACCTCGATGGCGCCCGTGGCACCGATCATGTGGCCGGTCATCGACTTAGTCGACGAGACGTGCGCGGCGCGCGCCGCGTCCTCGCCGAGCGCACGCTTAATGCCCGTCGTCTCGGACGAATCGTTGAGCTTGGTCGATGTGCCGTGGGCATTGATGTAGAGACCCTCGGAAGGCTTGACGTCGCCCTCGGTCACCGCCAGCGATATCGCGCGGGCAATGCCGGCAGCCTCGGGATCGGGGCTCGTGATGTGATAGGCATCATCGGTGTTGCCGTAGCCCACGACCTCGGCATAAATGTGCGCACCGCGCGCCTGCGCATGTTCCATGCTCTCGAGTACCAGCACGCAGGCGCCCTCGCCCATCACAAAGCCGTCGCGGTCTGCATCGAACGGACGGCAGGCCGTCGCGGGATCGGGGTTGGTGGTCAATGCGCGGCAGGACGTAAAGCCCGCAACGGCATCGGGGATAATTGCAGCCTCGGCGCCGCCCGCGAGGATCGCGTCGGCATAGCCGTGCTTGATGGCGCGGAACGCCTCGCCCACCGCATGGGCCGAGGTTGCGCACGCGGTCACCACGGGCAGGGTCGGGCCCTTTGCCTTGTGGCGGATTGCGATATTGCCCGATGCCATGTTGGGGATCATCATCGCGATCATATAGGGCGATGCGCGGCGGGGCCCACGTTCGGCAATCGTATGGACGTTGTCGACGAGCGTCGTCATGCCGCCCACGCCCGAGCCCACGTAGACGCCCAGGCGCTCGCGATCGATGGCGCCTTCGACATCAAAGCCCGCATCGTGCATGGCTTCGTCCGAAGCCGCCATCGCAAACTGAACGCAGGGGTCGAGATGCTTGGCGTCACGCTTGCCAAAGTACTCGTTGCTGTCAAAGCCCTTGACCTCGGCTGCCACCTTGACGGCAAACGCATCGGTATCGAAGTGCGTGATCGGGCCGATGCCGCACGTGCCAGCACACATTGCCGCCCAGGTGGCAAGCGCGGTGTTGCCGAGCGGCGACACGGCACCGATACCGGTGATTGCAACTCTCTGTTCCATCATGGTCTCCTCATCCAAGCCGTTCTTCGGCCCTGGTTTCTACATCGCCATTCCGCCGTCGACGCGCACGACCTCACCCGTAATGTAGGCAGCCGCATCGCTCGCCAAAAAGCGCACCACGCC
>USMR01000301.1 GCA_900555815.1 uncultured Collinsella sp. | reverse complement strand
GCTCTGCAGATCCTGAAGGAGAACAAGTTCAAGCTCCACGAGCTGGCTCGTTATCTGTACAAGAAGGAGACGATCACGGGCGAGGAGTTTATGAATCTCCTCACGCGCGAGAATCCGCTGATGCCGAAGCAGCAGTAATACTAGTTGCGCAGTGTCAATCGCCCCATTTGAGTGTCCATCTCAAATGGGGCGTTTTGCGTGGGGAGTGTTGTATATGAAGATCGTGGTGAGCGCCTGTTTAATGGGCGAGAGCTGCAAGTATAACGGGCTCGACAACTATCATCGAGAGCTGATCGAGGCTTGCGAGCGCACGGGGACCGAGGTCCTCTTGGTGTGCCCTGAGGTCTTTGGCGGCCTGCCCACGCCGCGCAAGCCGTCCGAGATTGTGAACGGAGAAGTTCGTACCTGCGAGGGTATCTCGGTCGATCGCGAATTTCGTCTGGGCGCTCAACGTGCGCTCGATATGTGCGAGCAAGCGGGCGGCCCGTCCGAGATCGTTGCGTGCATTTTGCAGGATCGCAGTCCGTCGTGCGGCGTGGGCCATATCTACGACGGATCCTTCAGCGGCACGCTCACAACAGGTAACGGTGTCTTCGTTGACCTGCTCCTGCGCCACGGCTACCGAGTGATCCCGGCAAGCGAGTTCGACCCCAGCATGTTGAAGTAGTAAATAAAAGGGGCGGCCATCGAGTAGATGGTCGCCCCTTTTGCTGGCAAGCTAGACTATTTCACCAATTGTTCAATGGTATTTACCCATATAAAACCTGCCAAAATAAACCTGTCACTTTTTGGTAGGTTAGGCGAGGAGGGTGTGGCCGTAGGCGTCGGCGGCCTTGATGGCGGCGGCGAACTTTTCGTCGGTGAAGGGCTCCGGGTTACCCTGCTTCCACTCGTTGGTGGCGTGGGCATACTCACACAGCGCCGGGATGTCGGCCTCGGTAAGGCCGACCTGCTCAAGCGTCACGGGCAGCCCCATCTGCTTGTTAAAGGCGGCGTAGCGCTCAAGGTTCTCGGTGTCTCCCGTATAGGCAAACAGCACGAGCACGCCCAGGCTCACGACCTCGCCGTGCAGGTAGGTGCCCTCACGCGGAATGCTGCAGGTGGCGTTGTAGAATGCGTGCGCCACGCTCGAGTTGTAGTAGTAATCGTTCTGGTTGGTCAGGTTGGAGACGTAGCCCGTGTTGACCACGATGTCGAGCGCGATCTGCTTGACGGCCTCGGTCGACAGGTCCTGGCGCACGTCCTCAAGACCCTGGACGCCATAGGTAAACAGCGGCTCGGAGCAGGTGTGGGCGAGTGCCAGGCCAAGACCGGCGGTGTGCTCCAAATTACCGGCGCTCGTGGCGTACTCGACCTCGGGCTGCTTAGACAGGGCATCGCCCACGCCGGCCCAGAAGTACTCTGCTGGCGCCTCGGCGATGATCTTGGGGTTGATGAAGATGTGCGCGGGGCGGTTGGGGTACGAATAGCCCTCGAGCGAGCCGTCGTCGTTGTAGACAACGGCAATGGCGGTCGCGGCGGAGCAGTTGGAGCAGATCGTCGGCACGGTAAAGACGATCTTCTTGAGCTCGATGGCCGCCGTCTTGACGGTATCGAGCGCCTTGCCGCCGCCGCAAGCAATGAGCACGTCGGCTTCCTGGCAGGCGGGGGAGTTTACGACCTTGGCGATATTGGCACGCGTACTGTTGGTACCGTAGACGCGCGTCTCCAGGACCTCGACATCGGTATCTTCAAGTGCCGCCTCGATTCCCGGCAGCGCCGCAGCCAGGGCTCGCTTGCCGCCAATGATGGCGACCTTGGTCGCTCCGTACTCGGCCAGTGCGGCGGGCAGCTCGGTAAAGCAATCCTCGCCAACGGTATAATCACTCATTCCAATCGTGCGCATGGCAACCTTCTTTCTTTCGATAAAGTGCTTTCAGGTATTTTGCTCCTAGAGAAGGTCCACAGCCGCGAGAAATTTCGAACGTATAAAACCAGTGTTGAGGGTTTTTCGCCGGCGCGAATCGTGCTAGCATACTCCGCATAAGCGTTGATGGGGACGAGTAGTCGGCCGTCCGCATGTTACAGAGAGCGGGGAGCGCTGAGAACCCGTGCATGCGACCGATGAAAATCAC
>USMR01000300.1 GCA_900555815.1 uncultured Collinsella sp. | reverse complement strand
CATGGCCTTAGCAGCATCGATGGGCGAACCGCCGCCGATAGCAACGATCCAGTCGGGCTCGAAGTCGCGCATAGCGGCTGCGCCCTTCATGACGGTCTCGATGGAGGGATCGGACTCGACGCCCTCGAACAGCTTGACCTCCATGCCGGCCTCTTTGAGGTCGGCCTCAACGTCCTGCAGGAACCCGCCGCGGCGCATAGAGCTGCCGCCAGAAACGATGATGGCCTTCTTACCCTTGAGGTTCTTCACCTCGTGGCGAGCGCCCTCACCAAAGTACAGATCGCGAGGATTGGTAAAACGTCCCATACTGTGCCTCCTAAACAAGCCCCTCTTAGACTTGCGTATATAACGGAGCACCCAATTGGCTCCGTTAGGACCGGTTTGCGCGTTGCCGGCGATGACAATGCGCGATGTCTAAACGTCTCAACGCTCAGACAAACACTATTTTACCGTTCTGGTTGGTCAGTTATTCACCTAAAGCCGCCAATGATGAAACGTTTTTTCTATCCCTGAAGACCCTTGTGCGGCATTCATACTCCCAAGCTGGGCAAACGTTTTATCAAGGTTGACTACATATCCCGGGCAGGACCGTGCCCTTCCAAAATATGCACCGTTCGCCGCCAAAAATCGACCGTTTGCGGCACCGTGATACCACTCGGTCGTCCAAGGTGCCGACATTTGTGCGACATCCGTCTTCGTGGTGCAAAGGTGCAAGTCCAAGTGCGGCACCCCCGGTGTGCCACATGCGGGTAAACTAGAACCTTATATAGAAACATTTGAACCCTAACCGCAGCAAAGGAGGCCCCATGGCATTCGATCCCATTCAAGAGGATTGCCATCGCCTCGTTCTTGAGGCCTTGCGCCGCGACAATATCCCGCTCACCGACGGTGCCGCCGTAGAGCGTCTGATGGAACAATTCACCCGCAACCCCGCACCGCTCAGCGTGCACGACCGCGACCGCGCCGGGCACCTCATTGCCAAGGTGGTCGAGGCTGTCGACTACCGCATTCCCTTTATCCCTGACGATACCCAGGCAGAGCAAGAAGAGGCAGCTGCCGAGAACATGCTCCGCGAGGCAGCCGCGCTCGACCCGGCCAACTGGGATGCCCAGCGCATGCTGACCGCCCTCACCGCCAGCTCCAACGAGGAATACGTACAGTACTTGGCATCCAAGCGCGATGAAGTCGAGCATGACCTGGCGCTCAAAATCGCCTCGGCGCAGGACCCCTACGAGCGTGAGGCCGCTGGCGACCTTATGCGCCGCCCCTACCTGCGCTGGCTTGCCGCCTTGGCATCGCGCGCGCTCATTAGCGGACGCTACCGCATGTCGCTCCAAGCCGCGAATCGCAGCTTGGACTTTGCGCCCAACGACCCCGCTGGTGTCCGCCACACCGCGATGCTCGCTATGGCAAAGCTCGAATACCCCGCCGAGGAGCTCAAGCGATTTCGCTCTGCCCACTCCGTCCCCTATCTCGCCAACACGCCGCTGCGCCGTCGTCCCAAAGATGCGGAGCGCGACTTGGACCCGTGGACGCTCATCGCGCTGATGAGCGCTGCCTGGCGCGAGCTGGACTACGAGGGCGCCGAGCACTACCTGCGTATCCTTGTGCGCTCATGCCCGCACGCGGCCGAAGCACTCTACTTCCAAACCGAGTTTCCCGATGGTGTCTATGCTCGCGTCAACGTAGGTGTGGGCTCCACCGACGAGCTCGTCCTTGCGCTGTCCGAGGCAACGCCGGTGCTGCAGGAGGGCCTGGGCGCTCCCGACAACGCCAGCTTTGCCGCCTGGGTCGCCACCAACGATATCGTGCGTTCCCAGATCGACGAGCGCATCCTGCGGGCGGCCGAGCAGGGCCTGCCGTTTAAGGGAGGAGACCTCTAATGGATCCGAGCGTCTACATCCCCGCCTACCTGGAGCGCGCCTACCTTGCGTCGCACCCCGAACTCACCGATGCAGCACGCGAGCTTGTCCATAACGACGTGAACGTCAACCCTCATAAGTATGCGCAGACCGAGCATGCCCAGGCACTGCTGTCCTACGCCGGTGTTCATCGCCACCTGCTCGACGAGCTCCATCGCATCGAGGACATGGGCAGCGACGAGGAGTTCGAGC
>USMR01000299.1 GCA_900555815.1 uncultured Collinsella sp. | reverse complement strand
ATCGTGGGCATCCAAGCAGGATTCCACAATGCGATCGATATCGGTAAAGCTGCAGCCATCGTGCAGGAAGGCATCGACGGCAACCTCGTTGGCGGCATTGAGCACGCACGGCATGGTGCCACCCGTCTTGCCGGCACGCTCGGCCAGTGCCAGACAGCGGAAGGTATCCATGTCGGCAGCATCAAACGTGAGCTGCCCCAACTCGCGAAAATCGATACGAGGCGCCGGCGTATCCCAACGCTCGGGATACGAGAACGCGAACTGGATGGGAATACGCATGTCGGAAGCACCGAGATGCGCCATCACGGAGCCGTCGGCGAACTCGACCATAGAGTGAATCTTGGACTGACGCTGCACGACCACGTTGATAAAGTCGAGGTCGCAACCGAACAGATGCATTGCCTCGATACGCTCCAGGCCCTTGTTCATGAGGGTGGCTGAGTCGATGGTGATCTTGGCACCCATGGCCCACGTGGGATGTGCGAGGGCATCGACACGCGTCACGCAATCGAGCTCGTCGCGCGTGCGGCCAAAGAACGGACCGCCCGAGCAGGTGAGCCAAATACAATGAGCCTCGCGCGGGTTCTCCCCCAGATAGCACTGGTAAATGGCGGAGTGCTCAGAGTCGACCGGAATAAGCTGGCCCGGTTGCGCCAACGGCATAAGCAAGTCGCCACCGACGACGAGGGACTCCTTGTTGGCAAGAGCAAGGCGCTTATTCGAGGTCAAGGCCGCATGGCTCGCCTCGAGACCGGCGGCACCCACAATAGCGACAAGCACGCAGTCGACATCATCGCGACGTGCGAGCTCGCAAACCGCCTGCGCGCCAACGCCGAGCTTCGTTCCCTCGGGCAACTCCTGCAGCACGGCGTCATCGCCATGAGCGACATCGGCCACGGCAACCGCCGAAACCGAGAACTCGCGGGCAGCGGCAACGAGCTCCGAGGTGCTGGAATTAACGGACAGCGCCGTCACCTGTAGTCGATCGGCATGCTGACGGCACACATCGAGTGCCTGGGTGCCGATAGACCCCGTACAACCCAGGATGGCAACACGGAGGCGTCCATCGGGGCCATACGTCGTCTGGAATGACATTACAGCACGCCTCCGATCATCAAAAGGAGCTGCGCGGTAATGCAGCCAAAGATAAGCGAATCGCTACGATCGAGCATGCCGCCATGGCCCGGGATAAGATTGCCGGAATCCTTGACGCCCACGCCACGCTTGATGCGTGACTCGATGAGGTCGCCGATAACGCCCAGGACGGACACGACCACGCCGCACAGCAGCGCATAGGGCAGGCTGAGCTTGTAGAAGTGCGTCGCCCACAGGATGAGCCAAATCAAAACCGAGCCCAGGATGCCACCAACAAACCCCTCCCAGCTCTTTTTTGGAGAGATCTTGGGAACCATCTTGTGCTTGCCGATACGGCTGCCCACGATGTAGGCAAACGAATCGGAGACCCAAAGGGACGCGCAAACGCCCACCGAAAGCAGAGCGCCGGCAAAACCGGGCACGGAATCGCGCAGCAGCACGATGGCCGACAGCATAAAGCCAGTGTAGATGGGACCCATGAGCGTCACGGCCACATCAGAGATGCGGGTACGCGGCGACCAGACATACCAAATGCCCACCGCGAGCATCAGGGCAAAAAGCAGGGCATTCAACAACATCGAATCGCCCAACGCCGACAGCGGAAAGAGCACGGCGGCAGCGATACCCATACGCTCGTTCGGCATCTTGCCATCGAGCCTTGTCATACGGAAAAATTCATAGCAGCATAGACCGCTCATGACGGAAACAAAGATGGCCGTGGGCACGATACCCAAAACCAGGCACAGGATAAAGACGACGGCGTAGACGATACCGGCGGCGGCACGGGTAATATAGCCCGCCAGCGAGGAACCGGTGCCACTGTTCGCTGCAGGCGCTCCCGCAGTGCCAGCTTTGCGCGCAGGCGTCTTGGGAGCAGATCCCTTGGGACGATCGGACACGATTAAGCCTCCTCGGTCTTGCTCAGTCCACCAAACCTACGGTCACGGCCCTGATAGGCCAAAATGGCGTCGACGAGGCCCCAGCGATCAAAGTCGGGCCAATAGGTATCGGTGACGTAGAACTCGGAATAA
>USMR01000298.1 GCA_900555815.1 uncultured Collinsella sp. | reverse complement strand
CTGCAGCATCGGCGTTCTGATACTGAAAACGACCGGTGTCGGTGACCAGACCGCACAGCAGGCAGGTGGCGATGCTGTCGCTTGCGGTAATACCGCAATCGGCCAAAAAGCGGTCGATGATCATGGCGCAAGCAGCGGCATTGACACACCTAAGGCTGACCTCGGCAAACTCCTCGCGTGCCGGGTGATGGTCAAAGCACGCCACGTGAGCCGAACGACGCAACACCTCGGCGGAATTATTGAGGCGCTCGACGACCGGCACGTCTACCGAAATGAACAGGTCCGGGTTGCCGGTGTAGGCAGATGCCGGCACCAGCAGATCGGCGCCCTCCATAAAACGGTAGATGCGCGGAACGGGATCGTCGTCTGCCAGCAGCAGGGCGATGTCCTTGTCGGGGAACACCTTCATAAGCGAAAGGGCCAGGCCCAACACGGAGCCCAGGGCATCGCCGTCGGGAGAGGTGTGACCCGAGATCGCAATGGAGGACGCACCCTCGATGAGCTCGAGGATGCGTCGTTTAATATCTGCAGACTCGCACGAGGCGAGATCGGCGGAATTAGTCATCTAAAGCTGCCTCCTGGGCGGCATCCGCTATGGGGTAGCCGTCCTCGTCCTTTTCGATCGCAAGCGTGGCCGGAACGTTTTCCAGCGCACGCGTGATGCGCTCGGCCTCATCGGTCGAGCGATCGATGCGAAAATCGAGCTCGGGCGTGACGCGCCAATCGAGCGAGCGAGCCAACAGGCTGCGAATACGGCCCTTGGCGCTGGCAAGCGCCTCCATGACCTCATCGTAGCGGCTCGCATCGCACGACACGTACACGCGTGCGAACGAACGGTCCACCGCGACCTCGACCGCAGTCAGGGTGACCAGGTCGAGACGCGGATCGGAAACCTCAAAGAGCAGGATATAACCAAGCTTCTCGCGAAGCTGCTCGCCCAAACGGCGGGTTGCCTGCGTTTGCTTCATAGCGCTACCCCCTACTCGGTACGGGCAACCTGGTCGATGCGGTAACCCTCGATCTGATCGCCGGGCTTGATGTCCTGAAAGTTCTCCAGGCCAATGCCGCCCTCGGAACCGCTCTTGAGGCTCTTGGCCTCGTCCTTGTAGTGGCGCATCGAGGCAATCTTGCCGTTGAAGACCACAATGCCGTCACGCACCAGGCGCACGGAATCGGTCGCGGCGATCTCGCCCTCCTCGACGCGGACACCGGCGGCGATGCCGACTTTGGGCACCTTGAAGGTGTCCAGGACGGTCGCGGTACCCGTGGAGACCTCGACCTCGGTGGGCTTGAGCATGCCGATGCGGGCAGCGTCGAGCTCCTCGAGGCACTTATAGATAACGTCGTAGCAACGAATCTCGACGCCCTCGCGCTCGGCTGCGGAGCGGGCCTTGCCGTCGGGACGCACGCCAAAGCCGATGATGATGGCGTTGGAGGCGTCGGCCAGGACGACGTCGGTCTCGTTGATGGCACCGACGGCGGAGTGGATCGTGTTGATGCGGACCTCGGACTGATCCATCTTGTCGAGCGAGTCCTGAAGGGCCTCGATGGAACCCTGGACGTCGGCCTTGATGATCAGGTTGAGCTCCTTGACCTCGGCATCGGCGATGGTCTCGAAGAGATTCTCGAGCGTGACGTGCTTCACGCGGCTCTGCTCCTCGATACGGGCCTTGAGCGAACGCTCATCCGCTAGGGCGCGAGCCTCGCGCTCGTCCTCGAACACGCGGAACTCGTCACCGGCGTTGGGCACGGACTGCAGACCCAGAATCTCGACAGCGTCGGAGGGACCGGCCTCGGTGACGGCGCGACCCTTGGGGTCGAGCATGGCGCGGACGCGACCGTAGGTAAGGCCAGCGACCAGCGTATCGCCCACGTGCAGGGTACCGCGGGTCACGAGCACGGTAGCGACCGAGCCGCGGCCCTTGTCGAGCTTGGCCTCGAGGACGTTGCCGGAGGCAAAGGTGTCCGGGTTGGCCTTGAGCTCGAGCACGTCTGCCTGGAGCAGCACGGTCTCCAGAAGGTCGTCGATACCGATCTTCTGCTTGGCCGAGATGTTGACGAACATGTTCTGTCCGCCCCACTCCTCGGGGATGACGCCGTACTCGGTGAGCTCCTGACGCACACGGTCGGGATTGGCGCCGGG
>USMR01000297.1 GCA_900555815.1 uncultured Collinsella sp. | reverse complement strand
ATGTCAGTTTGGTGGTTTCCTGCTACATGTGTATTTTTTCACGATTTGCTAATGCTGACGTCCTTTTCTCTGGTGTGACCGTGGCACTTTTGGCGGGCGCCGGTGCAACTGATGCCCACGCCGCAACACTGTCCGATACGGTTGGATCTACGCCGTCCGAGACGACGCTGGTGCAGCCCGTTGACTATCGCGGCGATGGTTATGGTTCCATGCAGGAGTGGAACGCCTCGATGGGGGCGAAGCGCGATTCCCTGGAGATGCGCGCTCAGATCATTATGAATATGTATGGCGACTATGCCACCGATGACGAGCGCGCTGTGTTGCAGCGTTGCATCGACGGTGCGGGCAGCCTGTTGACGATGGGGGAGGTCGACGCCAAGTCGACCGAGCTCGATGAGCTCCGCTCCACGCTTGAGGATGCCAAGCGCGAGGCGCTCGAGGCTGCTGCAGCCGAAGCCGAGGCTGCTGAGGCCGTTCAGGCTTCGTATTACAACGCCGGCTCCGGCTCGTCTTACTCGTCTGCTGTGTATTACGCGAACGGCTCGGGCCTGACGCGTTCGAGCGGCGTCAATAACTATAACGGCCGCCGCGAGACTTATTACAGCAGCAACGTGTTGTATCACCACCGCACGGGCGAATGGACGCAGGATTCCGAGGGCTTTTGGCGCGATTCCGATGGTTACTACGTCGTGGCCGCGGGCGATAAGGCTCAGGGCTCCACGTTTACCGGATCCAAGGGCGAGTGCAAGGTCTATGACTCCGGCTGCGCAGCCGGAACCACCGATTACTACACTGGCTGGTAATTTTTCTGCATCACGGATATTTGGCGGACGGGCGTCTTTACCGAGCCTTTGGGCAACGTAAGGGCGCCCGTTCTATGTATGCGTTTGAGTTAACAGAGCCCTTACCGTGGCGGTACGCTGGGCGTATGGATGCGGGGTACACTGGTTCTTGAGAAATAAGGTCTTTCTCTTGGAGGAAGTGGTCTTGTGAATGCTCGAGATATTGCCGTTGCCGCCGTCGCGTTGATGCTTGGCTGCCTTGGTCCCACGGCCGCGCTCGTCGCGGGCATGCAGGGGACATGCGGGGCTGCTCCTATCGTGGTCGGCGCGCTGATCGCGGCCACGCTGCTGGGAAGCGCAGGCGTGGTTCTTTGCCGCGACGATGAGGACGAGGTGCCGGGGTCGCAACGCTAACTGTTGTGAGATCGGCCGCCGGTCATAGACGAAGATGAAGGCCGCCGCAGGGGAAAGGTTCCCTTGCGGCGGCTTTGCTGTTGAGTCTGTTGACGTGGTGAGCCGGGCGCTACCAGCTTGCCTCGATATCGCGGATGCGCCGATAGAGCCACTCGTTTTGCGGTGCCTGGATATCGTGCTTGGCCGCCAGACGGCAGATGGTGCCCGCGAACTCCTCAACTTCGGTTTTTCGTTGTGCGATGCGGTCTTGAGCCATCGAGGGCATACCGGCGGGGTCGATTCCCTCGATGAGGTGCACCATCTGCGTCAGGTCTGCCTCGGTCAGCTCAACGCCCTCGGCGTTGGCGACCGCAAGCGTTTCGCGCATGGCGGAAACAAAGCAGCGACGCTGCTCGGAGCCCAGCTCCGTGGCGCTTCCGTAGGTCCCGCCGTAGGCCATGCAGGTCTGGTTGATGCCGTCGTTGAGCATGAGTTTGGCCCACATGCGGTGCGCAATATCGCGCTCGACGGTATGGGCGATGCCGCAGCGCGTATAGAGCTCGTCGATCGCGGTGATGGCTGCGGGGTCCGTGCCGGCCGCCGCGCCAAAGCGGATTTCGCCCGCATTGGTAAAGGTGAGCGCGCCGTTGAGGAACACGGCGTCCATGCTCTGGCAGATACCAAGAACGGTATGCTCCCAGCCAAAGCGTTCGGCAATCTTTTGCTCGCTCGTAATGCCGTTGCACAGCGAGGCGATGAGCGTGTTGGGTTCCACGACACGCTCCATAGTCTTGAGTGCTTGGTCGAGACCGGTGGTCTTGACCGTCAGGATGACCAGATCGGCGGGCGCTGCCTCGCTGGCGCGGACGGACGTGAGATCGCAAGGCTTTCCGTTGACGGTGAACGCATCGCCCGCGTGACGCTCAAAACGGGCGTCATCCATAACGTATTCGACGGCGTCATTGCCG
>USMR01000296.1 GCA_900555815.1 uncultured Collinsella sp. | reverse complement strand
TGCGTGCATCAGGGCGAATTCGCCGAGGCACGCATCGCCTTCCCCAGCGACTGGGTGCCGCAGCTTGCCGCCTCGGGCGAAGAGCGCATGTCAACGATCCTGAGCGAAGAGAAGGAATGGGCCGACGAAGCTAACGCCCGCCGCGCTCACGCTCGCATGATTGCCAATGCACTTGCCGTGCTAAGTGTTGTTGCGGCGGTGGCCTTTACCGGCACAATCGTTATGCTCAAGCTGCGCCGCCGCAAGCCCAAGCCGCTTTTCCAGGACGAATATTTCCGCGATGTGCCCTCGGCCGACCATCCCGCCGTGCTTTCGGCCCTCATGAGCTGGAACGAGGTGCCCGATCAGGCATATATCGCCACGCTCATGAAGCTCACTGACGACCGTGTGATCAAGCTGGAGCAGGCGACCGTGACCAAGGCCAAGAAGGGTCTGTTGGGGCGTGAAAAAGAAGAGCAGACGTATCGCGTGACGGTGAGCGATGCGGGCTGGAAGTCGGCCAAGGGCATTGACCACATGGTGCTCAAGGTCTTCTTTGCCGGTGCTAAGCCTGACGAGAACGGCGATCGCTCGCGCACGTTTGACGAGCTGCAGCACTACGTCAAGCAGCACGCTACACCCGTGGGCGATAAGCTCGAGGACTATCAGAACACCGTTAAGGGCAAGCTGGCCGATAGCGAGTACGTTGCCTCGGACGGCATTGTTGCAATGGTGTTTTGCCTGGTTCTTGGTATCCTGATTGCCTTTGTTCCCGTGGGATCCATCTTCTTTACCGATGGCGCACAGGCGAACATTACCGCCGCGGTTATCTCGGTGCCGATTGTGCTGGTGGGTATCGGCGTGGGCCTTACGTTCCGCCGCTTTACGCCGGAGGGCGCCGAGGTGGCGGCTCGCTGCAAGGCACTTAAGCATTGGCTCGAGGACTTCACGCGTCTAAAGGAAGCCGTCCCCGGCGATCTGGTGCTGTGGAACAAGCTGCTGGTGATGGGCGTGGCGCTGGGCGTTTCCAAGGAAGTGCTGCGTCAGCTTGCCGAGGCCGTGCCGCCCGAGGTGCGCGAGGCCGACGGCTTCTATGACAATTATCCCTGCTACTGGTGGTACTACCATCATTACGGTAGCGAGTCCCCGCTCGATTCATTCGATGACGTGTATCACGAGACCATCCGTGAGCTGGCGTCGAGTTCCGATAGAGTGTATGGAGCGTGGGTGAAAATGATGCATAAAAAAAGATGGGCGGCACTGGTGCTGGCAGCAGCACTGGCCCTGACCGGCTGCAGCTTTGGCGGCGTCGGCGGAGGCGGCGGCGGAACGTTCTAGCGCGCTCTGATTTTTGGGATGGATCTTCTCCGGCGACTGTTGGCGGAAAATCGGGACCTCGGACGTTTTTCCGGACCATGCCCCGGCGCTATGCCGCATAGCCCCTCTCCTCGCGATACTCCCTAATGGTCTTCCATCCTAGGTCCTTCTTGAGCTTGCCGTCCCTGTACCACTCGATATATTCGCCGAGCAGCCGGGAGAACTCGTCGAACGGCACGCCGGTCCAGTCCCTGCCCTCGAAGAAGTCGCACTTGAGCGTGCCGAAGAATCCCTCGGCGCGCGCGTTGTCGGGGCTCCGGGCCCTCCTCGACATCGAGCGCACCACCCCGGGGCCGCACGCCTCGCGCCACTCGCGCCCCATGTAGACCGCGCCGCCGTCGGTGTGCACCGTGAGAGGCCGCCCCTCCGTCGGGCCGACTATCCCCACCAGGTCCCTGAGCATGCCGACCATCAGGTCCGAGTCGGCGTGGACCGAGACCCTCCAGCAGATCGGCCAGCCGTCGAAGCAGTCGATCGCCGGCGACAGGTACGCCCTGTACCCGTCGAGCCTGAACTCCGTGACGTCGGTGACCACGAGCAGGCCGGGCGCGGCGGCGCGGAAGTCGTGCGTCCCGTCCCCGCGCAGGGGGACGTTGGCCGGGCGCTCCGCGAGCTCGCCCCTGTAGCTGCAGTACCTCGCCCTCCTGCGCATCTGCGCCGCCTTTCGGGCGACCAGGCCCTCCTCGCGCATGATCCGGCGCACGACCTTCTCGGACGCGACGATGGATTGGCTACACTGATGTGGACAGTTCCGGGAGGGGCGCGAGAGACGGGAGGGCCGTATATGAGGGACCCCAGGC
>USMR01000295.1 GCA_900555815.1 uncultured Collinsella sp. | reverse complement strand
GCCTTTTTTCTATCTCGAGCCCGATCGCATTCGCATCACGCGCCTCCGCTTTTCTCTTGCACTCCCATTCCGAAAGGATTTTCACCATGTCTCAGAACACCACCGCCGCCCAGCCCCGCACCGTCCAGACCGCCGACCGCGGCAAACTCGATGTCCGCGCCCTCGTCCTGCTCGCCATCCTGCTCGCCGCCGGCTTCATCCTCAACTTCACCGTCGGCAAGGCCATCTCGGGCATCTCGGGCGGCATGATCAGCCCCGAGTTCATCATCTCGGCCTTCTGCCTCACCATCCTGGTCGTTCGTCCCAACATCGGCCAGGCGCTCGTCATTGGCCTCATCTCGGCTGCCGTGATCCAGATCACCACCACTTCGCCGTTCGTCGATTTTGCCGCCGAGGGCATCGCCGCCATGCTCATGGCCGGCATCGTCAACGCCGCCGGCAAGAACGGTCAGGTCAAGCCCGCCATCGCTATTGTCGCAACCTTCCTGACCCCCTTTGTCTCCGGCGTCAGCTTCATGGTCATCAAGATGGCCATGCTCGGCGTGGTAGGCGAGCTCGCCGCCGCCATGCTGCCCGTCGTCGCCATGACCGCCGTCTTTAACGCCATTCTGGTCGGCGCCCTCTATCTGCCCATCCAGAAGGCCCTGAAGCTCAACTAACTCATCGCTGCCCCACCAGCAAAGACTGTCCCAAACGACTAGCTTTTGGGGACGTTCTTAAACGACTGGTCATTTAAGAACGTCCCCAATGACTACGAAAGGTATCCATGGAAACGATCATCAACGTCGACGATGTCTCGTTCTCCTATGGCACGCAGACCGAGCAGGCGCTCAGCCACATCTCGCTCAGCGTGAACAAGGGAGATTTCATCGGCATCATCGGGCCCTCGGGCGCCGGCAAGTCCACGCTTGCCGCCTGCCTGTCGGGCGCCGTGCCCCACCACTACACCGGCACGTTCTTTGGGACCGTCATGGTCGACGGCCACGACACCTGCGAGGTCTCGCTCACCGACGTGTCGCAAATCGTCGGCAGTGTGCTGCAGGATATCGACACGCAGATGGTCGCCTCGGTCGTCGAGGACGAGATGCTCTTTGGCCTCGAGAACTTTGGCGTTCCCCACGACCAGATCGAGCAGCGCGTGAGCGAAACGCTCGAGACCGTCGGCATCAGCGACCTGCGCGACCGCGAGATCGCCACCCTCTCGGGCGGACAGAAGCAAAAGGTGGCCATCGCCGCCATCCTCGCCATGCGTCCGCGCGTCTTAGTTCTCGACGAGCCCACCGCGGCACTCGACCCCGCCAGCTCCACGCTGGTCTTCGAGACGCTGCGTGAGGCAAACCGCGCACTTGGAATCACCATCGTCGTCGTTGAGCAAAAGGTCGCCCTGCTCTCGGAGTACTGCAACCGCGTGTTCGTGCTCAACCATGGCGAAATCGCGCTGCAGGGCGAGCCACACGAGGTCTTCGCGCATACCGACGAGCTCCGTGCCATCGGCGTCGACTGCCCTCGCGTCACGCGTATCTTCAATAGCCTCGAAACCGATGGCCTGGTAAGCGGTACCCCCTGCTTGGATGTCGATGAGGCCGAGCGCCTGATTTCAGGCATCGTCGACCCCGCACACGCGGCTATCGAAGCCCAGGCGCCCGCCGGTTCCCCGCATGCACCGTCGTTGCGTCCTCATGCCAAGGACGCCGAACCCGTACTCACCTTCGACCATGTTGAGTTTGCCTATCCCAATGGCGGAGCCGCCGTACACGACCTTAGCCTGACGCTCTATCCTGGCGAGCTCGTGGGCATCGTCGGCCAGAACGGTGCCGGCAAGACCACACTCACCAAGCTGCTCACGGGCCTGCTCAAGCCCGCCTCGGGCAGCGTGCGCGTCACGGGACTGGATACTGCAACCGTCCCCACGAGCCGCATTGCCCGCGAGGTCGCAACGCTCTTCCAAAACCCCGACCGTCAGATCTGCAAGGACACCGTGCTCGACGAGGACGCCTTTGGCCTGGAGCTTGCCGGCATCGACCGTGCCGAGGCGCTGCGTCGCGCCCAGCTCGTCATCGACCGCTTTGGCTTGCCGGCCGACGAGGCGCCCTTCTCGCTCTCGCGCGGCCAGCGACAAATGGTGGCGCTTGCCTCCGTCGTAGTGGTTGAGCCCAAG
>USMR01000294.1 GCA_900555815.1 uncultured Collinsella sp. | reverse complement strand
GCCCATACCGCGGGCGAGCACCTGGCGGCGCTCAGGGAAGCCCTACCGTTTTCGCTGAGCGACGAGCAGGAGGGCGCGTTCCAAGACATCCTGAACGATATGCGTGATGGCGGGCGCGTGATGAACCGCCTGCTTCTGGGCGACGTCGGTACCGGCAAGACGGCCGTCGCCGCCTGCGCGCTGGCTGTCGCGGCCGATTCGGGCACCCAGTCCTGCGTTATGGCGCCAACGGGCGTGCTGGCGCGCCAATATGCCGATAAGACCGGTCCCTTGCTCTCGCAGGCTGGTATGTCCTGGGCGCTCCTGACGGGTGCCACGCCGGCGGCCGAGCGCGAGCAGATCCATGTGCAGTTGGAATCGGGCGAGCTTGACGTCCTCTTTGGCACTCACGCGGTCCTTTCGGATGACGTGGCGTTTAAGCATCTTTCGCTTGTCGTCATCGACGAGCAGCACCGCTTTGGTGTGGGTCAGCGCAATGCCCTGCGTGCCAAGGGCCCGGGTGCCGATCTGCTTGTTATGACGGCGACACCGATTCCGCGCACGTTGGCGCTCTCGGTCTACGGCGACCTGGACACGAGCATCATCCGCCATCGGCCTGTTCCGGGGGCGGGCGTTACGACGCGCGTGCTCACCGAGTCGAGCCGCGACCTTGCCTACGGCGCCATTCGCGAGGCGCGCGAAAAGGGCCAGCAGGCCTACGTGATTTGCCCGCTCGTGGAGCCGAGTGACTCGGCCGATGAGCTGGAAGACGTGCCCGGTATCGCCCGCGACGACGAGGGCCGCGTGACCGTCCCCGTGCCGCTGCACGATACGGCAACCGAGCTCGAACGACTGCGTCTGGCCCTGCCGGGACTTACCATCGAGCGCCTTCACGGCCGCATGCCGGCGGGGGAGAAGGACCGGGTCATCGATGCCTTTAAGCGTGGCGAGATTGATGTGCTCGTCTCGACCACGGTGGTCGAGGTGGGCGTCGACGTGCCCAACGCCACCGTCATGGTCATCGAGAACGGCGAGCGCTTTGGATTGGCGGCCCTGCACCAACTGCGCGGTCGCGTGGGCCGTGGCAGCGTGTCGGGCACCTGCCTGGTCATGACGCACTCCAAGGGCAATGGCGGCGCATCGGCGGCGCAAGACCGTCTCCAGTCGCTCGAAAAGACCTCGGACGGCTTTACGCTCGCCCAGATGGACCTGCGCCTGCGCCACGAGGGCGAAATCCTGGGCTACCGTCAGCACGGCGGCGTGACCTTGCGCTTTGTGGACCTGGACGCCGACGAGGATCTTATCGAATGGGCCCATTTGGACGCGGTCGAGCTCTTGCGGTATGCTTGCAACCTTGACTCCGTGGCGACGCGCCCCTTGCGCGACGCGGTCGCCACACGCTATCGACATATCTTTAAGGAGGTCAGCGGAGGATGAGAATCATCGGCGGTGAATGGCGCGGCCGCAAGATCGAAGAGCCGCGTGGGCGCGATGTCACCCGTCCCACGACCGATCGCGTGCGCGAGGCATGTGCTTCCATGGTCATGTCGGCGTTCGACTTCGATTTGGACGAGGTCCGCGTGCTGGATGCCTTTGGCGGCTCCGGCGCCCTGGGAATCGAGATGCTCTCGCGTGGCGCCCGCTCGCTCACCACGTTCGAGATCGATCGCAATGCCGCTCGTCTGATCACCAAGAATATCGAGTCGCTGTGCCGCGACCGCTCGCGCTGGCGCGTCGTTACCGGCGATGTGCTGGCGAGCGCTTCGCGCGGCCGCGTGCCAGGTGGTCCTTTTGATCTGGTCCTGCTCGATCCACCGTATGCCTTTGGCGCCGAGCCGGTCGAGGAGCTGCTGCAAAATTTTTCCCAGCAGGGACTGCTGACGCCCGGGGCCTTTGCCCTGTTTGAGCATGCCGCAACCGATGCGGGCGCTCATCCAGCTGGTTTTGAGACTGTACGAGAGAAGCGCTACGGCATTACCTCGGTTGACTTGCTGCACTGGGTGACCGAGGACGAGAGCGACCATGCTGACGAGAACGAAAATGACGAGGATGCGCCTTCGGAGGACACCCATGAATGACACCATCAACCGCGTGATCGTCCCGGGCACCTTCGATCCCATCACCTTTGGCCATATTGACGTGATCCGCCGAGCCCGCCGCATCTTTCCCAGCGTGATCGT
>USMR01000293.1 GCA_900555815.1 uncultured Collinsella sp. | reverse complement strand
CCGCCCTCGGGAAGCGTAGCCTCGGCAGAGCACATGCCCTTCACGGCCTGATAGATGTTCTGGTCGAGCGGGTAGCCGCCGTTGGTGGTGATGGCGATCTCGCACTCGACGGGCTCAACGCCGGCAAGGCTCTTCACGAACTCGCAGCCAGCCTCGTGTGCCTTATGGATGTCGCCTGCAAAGGAGCCGATAACCTCGTGCTTGCCGTTGAGCACCACGTTAAGCACAAAGGCAAGGTGAGCCATCTCGGCAGCGGCAAACATGTCCTCGCTCACGTGGTTGTGGCACAGGTTGCCGGCACGCGAATGGGAATCGTTCACAAACTGACCGTTGTGGTTGTACATGATGGTCTTGTAGCTGGCGATGCCAGGCAGGACGGACTTGCGGCTACCAGAGAAACCGGCAAAGAAGTGCGGCTCAATAAAGCCCTCGGCAAGCAGCAGATCGCAATCGGCAGCAATCTTGTTGATGATGCACTCGCCACCAGAAGGCAGGGTGCCGATCTTTTTCATCATGCTGTCGTCAGTCGCGACGTGCATAACGATTTCCTCGTTGGCAACGATCTCCTCGCCGTACTTGTTGACGAGCTCCTCGTGCGTCGACGGACGATGCATACCCGTAGCAACCAAAATACGCACTCGAGCCTCGGGCGCAGCGGAATGGATGTGATGCAGCAGAATAGGCATCGTCACACGCGAGGGAACGGGGCGCGTATGATCGGAGCTAATAATGACGATATCCTTCTTGCCAGCACAAAGCTCCTCGAGCGAAGGCGAACCATAAGGGTTGGCAAGCGACTCCTCTACCAGCTCTTCCTGCGATTTTGTAGTCTTAAACTCGTTTTGATGACCTTCCATCACACCCGCGAAGTTCTTATCCTCGAGCTCCAGATGCAACGTCTTGTGGTCAAACGGCAGTTCACATTCAAACAATGACGAGCGCCCTCTTCCTTTTCAACTGACACACTAGATAAACCGTTGGAAGAATACGCCGCTCACCGAAAAACACCACCGTCCACCGACTCATTAACACAACGTTCATATTTGACCCACAACAAAACGGCCGCGACCCCAAACGGAACCGCAGCCGCTACAGTCGTAAGGCGAGAAGCGCACAATTCTTCTCCTCAGCTTTAATCCCCGAAGACCGAAGACGAAGGGACCCGATGGGTTTCCCTCTGAATGCATTCCGCAGCACGAAGCCCCCTTATCCGCAGCTCCGAAGGAGCAGGATAAGGGGGCTTCAAGTGCGAGGACGCATTCAGAGAGAAACCCATCGGGTCCCGGTGAGAGCCACAGGGCTATCGATTACCCCGTGTTCTGCAAACCTGCCGAGACGCCGGTCACAGTCGAAAGAATCAGGCTCATGTACTCGGCCTTCTTCTCCTCGGCCATCTCGTCCTGGTTCATACGCACCTCGCGAAGGGCGCGGACCTGGGCGATGGACAGGGCGTCGACGTAGGGGTTACGTACACGGACGGCGCAGCCGAGCACGCGACGGCGCTGCAGCGGCCACTCGTCACCGACGATGGCAAGGACCCACTTACGCGTGAGCTGCATCTCGGTAAAGACCTTCTCGGACAGATCCTGGCGGTCGCCCAGGTGCAGATACATCTTGGCGATGCGCTGGTCGGTCTTGGCGATCGACATCTCGATGTTGTCGATAAAGGTGCGGAAGAACGGCCACTCCTGGTAGGCAGCCTTGAGCTGGTCAAGATCGCCAAGCTGCTCGCAGGCGGTGCCCAGACCGTACCAAGCGGCCAGGTTAATGCGCGCCTGGCTCCAGCTGAAGATCCACGGGATGGTACGCAGGTCATCGAGCGACTTGGCGCCCAAGCCGCGCTTGGCGGGACGCGAGCCGATCGGCAGCAGACCGACCTCGGTCAGCGGCGTCACGGTCGAGAACCACGGTGTAAAGTCCTCGGTGTTCAGCAGGTCCAGATAGCGCTCGTGGCTTGCGGTGTTGAGCTTCTCGGCCATACCCCAGAACTTCTGCGTGGTCTCGGTGTTGGTCTTCTCGACACTCGGGGCCGACTGCAAAAGCGTTGCGGCGGCAACGGACTCAACATGGCGCTGAGCCAGCGTGCGGTTGCCGTAACGGGCAAAGATGACCTCGCCCTGCTCGGTGAGCTTAAAGAAGCAGTTGACCGAACCCTTGGGC
>USMR01000292.1 GCA_900555815.1 uncultured Collinsella sp. | reverse complement strand
TCCCACGGCAGGCGCCAGTCCAACTCGTAGGGCAGGTGCACGCGCTCATTGAGGTCGATGCCGTTTTTGGCAGCAGCCTCCTTCCAGTTATCGAGCGAGAAACGCTCTACCCAGGCGTCAAAGCGAGAGCCCGAGCGCCAAGCATCGATGATGACGGGCGTCATGTCACGACCGGCGCGGGACAGCGCGGCCTCGATGAGCGAAGTCTCGGCATCGTGGTAATGCACGCGGACGGCACGGTTGCGAACGCTCGTGATAAGCAGCTTCTGGCGACGCTTGACGTCGTCGTAGTCGAGCTGCGGGCACCACTGGAACGGCGTGGCAGCCTTGGGGATAAAGACCGAAACCGAGATGGACACCGAGATCGAGCCGCGACGAGCCTTGGGCACCACGGAACGACCGAGCTCCAGCACGTGATCGGCCAGATTGGCGATGGCCACGATGTCCTCGTCGCGCTCGCCGGGAAGGCCCATCATAAAGTAGAGCTTCATACGGTTCCAGCCGGCCTCGAAGGCCGCCTTGGCCGCACGGTCCAAGTCCTCCTCGGTCACGTTCTTGTTAATGATGTCGCGCATGCGCTGGCTGCCGGCCTCGGGCGCAAACGTCAGGCCGCCCTTCTTTTCGCCGGCGACCGACTCGGCCATATCCACGCCAAACGAATCCAGGCGCTGCGACGGAATAGACACGCGAATACCCGTATCCTCCAGGCGACGGTTGAGCCTGCCGAGCACGTCGCGAATGCAGGAGTGGTCGGTCGTGGAGAGCGAGGTCAGCGACACCTCGTCATAGCCGGTCTTTTCCAGACCCTGAATCACCGACGAGACGATCTGGTCGGCCGAGCGCTCGCGCACCGGGCGATACGTCATGCCGGCCTGGCAAAAACGACAGCCGCGGGCGCAGCCGCGCAGGATCTCGATAGACAGGCGGTCGTGGACGAGCTGCGCATAGGGTACGCACGACTGCGACAGCGGATTCGTGGCGCCGAAATCCTCGACGACGCGTTTGTAGACCACAGTAGGCGCATCCTTGCCTTCACGCGGCACGGTGTAGCCATGCGGCGAGCAGGGCTCGTCGTGACCAACCTCATAGAGCGACGGCACGTAGTTGCCGGCAATGGATGCAAGCTGCTCGACAATCTGCGCGCGCGGGACTCCTTCGTCACGCAGGCGGCGATGCAGCTGGCAGGTCTCGAGCAGCGATTCCTCGCCCTCACCGATGAGGATGGCATCGAAGAAGGCCGCGTACGGCTCGGGGTTGTACACCGAGGGGCCGCCGGCGATGATGATGGGGTCATCTTCACCTCGGTCGGCCGCTAACAGCGGAATGCCAGCGAGGTCGAGTGCCTCGAGGAAGTTCGTCACCGCCATCTCGTGCGGCACATGCAGACCGACGATATCAAACGAAGCGACCGGCGCTGCACCCTCGAGCGAGAGCAGCGGAATGCCTGCCTCGCGCATAGCGTCACCCATATCGGGCCACGGCACATAGCCACGCTCGCAGGAGATGCCCTCGGCCTGGTTAAGGATGTTGTAGAGGATGGCGATGCCCTGGTTGGGCAGACCAACCTCGTACACATCCGGGTAGATCAGGCAGCAACGGTAGTCGGCATCGGCCTTGGAAAGCGTGCCCCACTCGTGATCGATATAGCGACTCGGCTTCTCGACCTTGGCGAGCAACGGCTCAATTAAATGAAAACAGTCTTGGTATGCAACGCGCAACGGAAAACCCCTAAGCAGCGAGATCTGATGCGTCCTGATAGGACGCCATGGGACGGGTAGCGCCCGCGACCGTGGTCACCAGATCGCGAACGCGGGAGAACGTGGCAGTGACCACCTCGTTGGCACGGCTGTAGTCAACATCGCGCTCGTAGAGCGAAACGAGCGCACGGCCCATGCCATAGGTGCCCGCGGCAGCAGTGAGCGCCTTGACGGCAAACCCAATATGCGGCGTCTGTTTAACGAGCGCGCGGGTAACCGCGCGGATCACAAGACCGCCGGCAAGCACGCCCGCGACCTCGTAGCCGCGCTCAGGCTTAATGCCACGTCCAAAGACAGCAGCGAGCTCAAAGAGCATGCCCACCTGCGCCAGCGCCATAACGGGATAATCGGCGCCCGGCAAAAACACCAGTGCACCGGTCGCCATATTGGTGAGCGCGCACGAGGT
>USMR01000291.1 GCA_900555815.1 uncultured Collinsella sp. | reverse complement strand
GCGCATACGGGACAACATGACCGTCAACGGCCATCGCATGGTCAGGGGCGATTACTACGACAAGGGATCGGTTGCCGTGGACAAGGGCAGTCGCGCACTGGGCAAGCAGCTCGGCAAGACGCGCGGCATGTTCAAGGCCTTTAAGGACGAATACCAAAAGGCGAGCGGAGGCTCGTCAAAAGCTACAAAATAGCGACGTACCAAATGATGAGAGGCAAGCCGGAGACCTGTTGCTCCGGCTTGCTGTGTTTATGGGGGAGGGCACATGCGCCAAAACGGATCCAACTTAAACGGGCGTTCGGGTACGCGTCCGACGGCGCGCCGCGACCTGGGGCAGCTGCCCAGCGGTCAGCGCAAGCGTCACCGTAAGCCCGGCGCGATGTATCTCAACCATAGCCGCGGCTTTAGCGATCGCAGCGCTCGCATCGGCAACAGCCGCACACCCCGTCGTTCGTCTCGCCTGCCCTATGCGCTCATCGCCGTGGGTTGCGCGCTCGTGCTGTTTATCGCTGCCGTCGCGGGCTACGTCAACCGCAGCGTGGACGTGGAACTTAACGGCCAGAAGACCGCGGTGCACGTGGGCTCTACGCTGCAGAATCTCATCGACGACCAGGAGTTGACTGACACCTACGACGCAGGCGACCTGCTGGCCGTCGATGACAGCGTGCTCAAGCGCCATGGGGGCGAAAAGCTGTCGGTGAAGGTCGACGGCAAGCGCGTGAAGCAGGGCAAATGGGATAGCCGCGAACTCGAGGGCGGCGAGAAGGTGACGGTCAAGGATGGCCGTAACACCTACGAGAAGCACGAGGTTCAGGCTACGGTTATCGAGCCCAAGCTCAAGGTCGAGGGCACGGGCGCTATCGAGTATGTGCAGACGTGGGGTGTCCAGGGCCGCTCCGAGGTGTGGGTTGGTGAGCAGTCGGGCAAGACGCAAGACCGCGGCGAGGTTGTACCCGCCACCGATTGCGTTGTTGCGTGCGCCAGCGTGGCGCCCAAGGGCAACAAAAAGTACGTGGCGCTGACGTTTGACGAGGGTCCGAGCGGCGCCACCAAACAGATCTTGCAGGTGCTCAAGGAAAAGGGCGTCACCGCGACGTTCTTCCTTTCGGGCGATGCGGTCGAGGCCTCTCCTGCCACGGCCAAGGCGATTGTCGATGCCGGGTGCGAGATCGGATCCAACAGCTACAGCGACGATTCGCTCAAGGATCAGGACCGTGAGGCGGTACGCGAGCAGATCACGAAAGGCACCGATGCGATTAAGTCGGCGACCGGCGTGAAGACGATGCTGCTGCGTGCTCCCTACGCTGCCTTTGACGAGCAAAACTGGATTGATGCGATGGACCTGGTCTCCGCCGTGGTCTCGTGGAATATTGACTCGGGCGACTGGCTGCTCAACGGTGCCGACGAGCAGGTCTCGACGGTGCTCGATTCGGTGACGCCGGGCAATATCGTGCTGCTCACCGACAGAGATGAATGCGCCGAGCAGACGCTCGAGGCGCTGCCGCAGATTATCGACGGCCTCATTGCCGACGGCTACAAGATCGTGACGCTCAGCGACCTGGTCAAGACGGACACGTCGCTGAGCAAAAAGCTCACCTCGCTGACGAAGGCCACCATGCCCAAGGACGCTGTGCTCCCCCAACTTGCCGAGGACAATGACACCACAGAGTAGTTATTGGGTAGTCATTTAAGAACGTCCCCAATGGCTATGTCACGGATGCGTCAGCGTTTGGTATGCCTGCAATGTGCAGCGCATAAATTCGATGCCGCAGGGCGATGCTGATGCTATAGTTACTGCGGTTAATGAGGGTCAAGAGAAAGGTTACAGGTGAAATCCAAACCTCGACCATACAGTCGATGACCCCATGCAGGTGCTTTTTGCGCATGCACGGGGTGTAAGCGTCGAGCGGCGTGCCGCCCGCGCATGCGTATACATATCCAGAAGCCCCCGGACGCCGCACGCGCGGCCGCGTTCGGAGGAATAATGATGGGGAGCACCATTGAATTATCTGAGTGAGATGCTCAAATTGCCGGTCTTGGACGTCGACGGCGAAAAGCTCGGCGTGGTCAACGATTTTGGTATTGCTACCGGCGAAGTTTTTCCGCACGTGACGTCGCTCGCGTTCCGCGGACCCGGCAAGACGCCGTTTATGATCAGCTGGCGCAAATG
>USMR01000290.1 GCA_900555815.1 uncultured Collinsella sp. | reverse complement strand
AAGGGTTCTAACTACCTCGAAACGCTCGCCGACGTGGACACCGTCGTCTTCGACAAGACCGGCACGCTCACCAACGGCACGTTTTCGGTCGTGGCGGTGCACCCCGAGTCTGGCTATACCGAGCAGTCGTTGCTCGAGGTCGCAGCCCTTGCGGAGTCGTTCTCCGATCACCCCATCGCGCAGTCCGTGCGCGCCGCCTACCATGGCGAGGTCGACCCCAAGCGCGTAAGCGACTCCACCAACGACGCGGGCCATGGCGTGACGGCAACCATCGACGGCAAGCACGTCGTCGTTGGCAATGCCAAGATGCTTGCTGCGGCCGGTATCGACGCTCCCAATTGCGAGGTTGTCGGCACAATCCTCCACGTGCTCGTGGACGGCGTGTACGCCGGCCACATCGTGATTGCAGACACCGTTAAGGCCGATGCCGAGCAGACGATCCGCGACCTGCACGCCGCCGGCGTCAAGCGCACCGTCATGCTCACGGGCGACCGCGAGGAAGTGGCTGCTGCGGTGGCCAAGCAGCTGGGGCTCGACGAGTTCCACGCGCAGCTGCTGCCGGGCGACAAGGTCGAGCGCGTCGAGGCATTGCTGGCAGCCGAATCGGGCAAGGGCAAGCTCGCCTTTGTCGGCGACGGCATCAACGATGCGCCCGTGCTCACCCGCGCGGACGTTGGCATTGCCATGGGCGCTATGGGTTCCGACGCCGCGATTGAGGCCGCCGACGTTGTGCTCATGGACGACAAGCCGTCCAACATTTCCCGCGCGATCCGCGTGGCACGCAAGACCATGACGATCGTCTGGCAGAACATCATCTTTGCGTTGGGCGTTAAGCTGCTGATCCTTGTGCTGGCAGCGCTGGGCATCGCCAACATGTGGCTTGCCGTGTTCGGCGACGTAGGCGTGGCGATCATCGCCATCCTGAATGCCATGCGCGCGATGGGTGTCAAGAACCTGTAGCGTTCGTGGGCTGTCCGGCCGGGACCGGGCTTGGTTTTGAAAACGTCCTCGCGCATGAGGCCCGTCTTTCCTGCTCCTGCGGAGCAACGGAAAGGCGGGCCTCGCGCTGTGGAATGTTTTCAAAACCAAACCCGGCCCCGGCCTGCGGTGACGTAGCTGGCAGTTCTTGGGCATCGCTTGCTGGCGGGGTTCCTTTGCTGAAATGGACTTGGCCGAAAGGGCCGCTGGTCCCGGTCGCTGGTTCGCGCTTTGCGCGAACTCCGCGCTACTGGGGGTTCGTTAGGATTCCGCCGCTTGGCCCGCCACATCTTCCCGTCCCAGCATCGCCCTCAGCTTCTCAAAGCTCTCCTCGCTCAGGCAGTGCTCCATGTGGCAGCCCTCTTGCGACGCGACCTCAGCCGAAACACCCGCATCCTCCAGCAGCCCCACGAAAAAGCAGTGACGCTCCCACATTTGGCGAGCGACCTCCAGACCACACTCCGTCAGATGAACGTCGCGCTTGCCCATTTCGACATAGCCGTTGCTTTCCAGCGTCGCCATGGCCTTGGAAACGCTCGCCTTGGTTACGCCGAGGTACTCCGCGACGTCGATCGAGCGCACGATGCCCTGACGTTGCGACAGAACGTAGATCGATTCGAGATAGTCTTCTCCGGATTCACGCAGGGCCATGGACCGCCTTTCGCGATGATTGCTAGTTAGCCGTTGGATACTTTCCACGGCTTACTTTACCGCAAAAGTTGCCCATGTCTTACTACTTTGCCTAAAAGTTAGCCGTGTTTCACAAAACGAGCGGGACGAAAACAAAATGGGAACACGCCCCGCAAGGAGTGTCCCCAAGTGCCGGGTCGCAGCTACACGAGTCCAAAGTGCTTCGCGGCGTTGTAGATGCCGTCATCGTCTACGGCGGTCGTAACGTAGGTCGCTGCGGCCTTCACAGTCTCCTGCGCGTTGCCCATGGCCACACTAGTGCCCACGGCGGCAAACATCGACAGGTCGTTCTCGCCGTCGCCAAAGGCAATCGCCTCGCTCGCGTCGATGCCCAGGCGCTCCAGCGTCGCCGCCACGCCCAGGTCCTTGCCGCCGTTAGCGGGAATAATGTCACAGAACAGGTCGCACCAGCGCGTGGCGAGCGAATGCGACACGGCATCGGTCACGATATGCTCGTCGTCAGGGTCCACAAAGGCGCAGAACTGGTAGACCGGTGCGTCAAAGGCGTGC
>USMR01000289.1 GCA_900555815.1 uncultured Collinsella sp. | reverse complement strand
CGATTACCTGGGGATGCTGCATATTCGCTCGGTCGACCTGATCGGCCCGACGCTCGCCGTGCTGTCGTCGCTCATCGGTGTACCGCCCAAGGGCGTCGCGGGCGTGATTCACAAGACCGATGACCGCTATTTCCATCGTATCGAGGCCATGGAGTATTTCGTTGAGCACGATGACGGGCGCGGCTGCGACGATCTGTCGGGTGCCGATATCGTGCTGCTGGGCGTATCGCGCACGTCCAAGACGCCGCTGTCGATGTTTTTGGCCTTTCAAGGTTACAAGGTTGCCAATGTTCCGTTGGCCCATGGCATGGAGCCGCCCAAGTCAATTTACGAGGTCGACCCGATGCGTTTGTTTGGCCTGATTTCGACCGTCGACGTTATTTCCGAGATTCGCGATAGCCGCTTGGGCGATGACTACGCCCGTGCCGTTGCCGGCTCCTATGCCGAGCCCGAGAGCGTGCGCAGCGAGCTCGAGGAAGCTCGTGCCCTCATGAAGCGCCTAGGCTGCTTTGTGGTGCGTACCGACGGCAAGGCCATCGAGGAAAGCGCTGCCGAGATCATTAGCCACTTGGAGGAAATCCAAGAAGCCCGCGCCCGCCGCGCCGCCAGTCGAGTGCAGCAAAGTTAGCTCATTGGAGTAGTTAAAAAGCCCCGTCCTAAATAGACTACCTCAAAATAATGCACGATAATGATAAAGCGATTTAGCAAGAAACTTGCATCTGACCTGCATTTCTCTTGCAGTGGTATCTTCATAAGGTAACCACCTTTATCTACCGTTTACCGCCAGTTTTAGCACGTTTACCAAACCGCGCACCCTCTGCTCAAGCCTGCCCAAAACGCGCCGTATAGTTCCCTCACGGCCCGCATCCGGTGGGTCGATTCGTTACCACGGTCGTGCGCGTTAGTGCATGGAAGGGGAAGTATCGTGAGCGATTGCAAGAGGGTTTACCGTTTTGGAACCGACGCCCAGGGCACCTGTGTCACTGAGGGCGACAAGTCCATGAACTTCGTGCTTGGCGGCAAGGGCGCAAACCTTGCCGAGATGAGCCGCATCGGCCTGCCGGTTCCCGGTGACTTTACCATTACCTGCCAGACTTGCGTCGAGTACTCCGGTGCCGGTAACGTGTGGCCCGGGGGCGCACTCGATGAGATCGTTGCTGCCGAGGCGGACCTCGAGGCCCGCTGCGGCAAGAAGCTCGGCGATGCCTCCGATCCGCTGCTCGTGTCGGTTCGCTCGGGCGCTCCGTTCTCCATGCCCGGTATGATGGACACGGTCCTCAACTTGGGCCTCAATGACGATTCCGTCCAGGGCCTCATCGCGCAGACGCAGAACCCGCGTTTTGCCTGGGATAGCTACCGCCGCTTTATCCAGATGTTTTCCAATGTCGTCATGGGCGTTGACGCCGACCTGTTCGAAAACGCCCTGACCCGGGCCCGCCTGGTCGCTGGCGTTCGCGTCGATTCCGAGCTTTCGGCCGAGGACCTTCAGGAGCTTGTCGAGACCTTCAAGGGCATCTTCTCTGATAACGTCGATGCCTCCCTGTATCCCGAGCTCGAGGTCGCCGATGGCAAGCCCGTTTTCCCGCACGATCCGGAGCTTCAGCTACGCCTTGCAATCCAGGCCGTCTTTGGCAGCTGGATGAACGAGCGTGCCTGCATCTACCGCAAGCAGCATGGCATTTCCGACGACCTCGGCACCGCCGTCAACGTGCAGGCCATGGCCTTTGGCCCAGGGCGAGGACGTCGTCGCCGGTATCCGCAACACCGAGCCCATCGCCGACCTCAAGACCACCCCGGGCCTCGAGTCCGCAGGTGAGGAGCTCGAGCGCGTGTTCCTGACGCTCGAGGATCATTACCGCGATATGTGCGATATCGAGTTCACCATTGAGCAGGGCAAGCTCTGGATGCTCCAGACCCGCGTGGGCAAGCGCACCGCCACCGCCGCCCTGCGCATCGCCATCGAAATGGTCGAGGAAGGCCTGATCACCCGCGAGGAGGCCGTGAGCCGCATCGATCCCGCGCAGCTCGACCAGCTCCTGCACCCGCAGCTCGACGCCTCCAAGAAGTATGAGGCTCTGGCCAGCGGTCTTAATGCCAGCCCTGGTGCCGCCGTGGGCGAGGTCGTGTTCTCGAGTGACGACGCCGTCGCACGCGCCAACGAGGGTCACAAGGTTATCCTGG
>USMR01000288.1 GCA_900555815.1 uncultured Collinsella sp. | reverse complement strand
CAGGCAATCATCTACGGCACGACCAACGCCTTTTTGGAAAAGTTCGGCCTGCGCTCCACCCGCGACCTGCCCGATCTGGAGCAGTTTGCCCCCGACGAGCAGTCGCGACAGTTTATCCGCGAGCGTCTGAGCGGCCGCAGCATTCAGTCCACGCTCGAGGAGCAGGCCGAGGACCTGGACGAAGAGCGCGAACTGATCGATATCGATGTTGAAGATGTTGAGGCAGTCGAGGACGAGGATACCCTGGTTGTCGACGATACCTCGGAGGACATGCATGACGAGGACTAACGAAGCAGGGGAGACGCGCGCCGCAAGCGCCACGGACGCCGCAGCGCCCGCAGCCGGCGCCCAGCCCGTCTACCCGCACACCATGCGTCTTCAGCGCTTTTTGGCGCGCGCGGGCGTGGCGAGCCGCCGCGGCTCGGAGGACCTGATGACCGCCGGTCGCGTGACCGTCAACGGCCAGGTCGCGACCGAACTGGGCACCAAGGTCGATGTCGACCGCGACCATATCGAGGTCGACGGCATGCCCGTCAAGCTCAACCAGGGCGCCGTGTACCTGATGCTCTACAAACCGACCGGCTACCTCACCACCATGAGCGATCCGCAGGAGCGCCCTTGTGTGGCCGACCTGGTGCCGCGCGACCGCTTTCCGGGGCTCTTCCCGGTGGGTCGCCTGGACCGCGACACCACGGGCCTTCTGCTCTTTACCACCGACGGCGACCTTTCGCAGGATCTGCTGCACCCCAGCAAGCACGTCTACAAGACCTATCAGGCACTGGTAGACGGCCGCCTGACCGATCGCGACTTGGAACCGCTGCGTCGCGGCATCGAGCTCGACGACGGCCTCTGCCAGCCGGCAATCTGCCGAGTCATCACCGCACGCGAGGCCGAGGCCGTAGCTCCCCAGGGCGTCAAGCCCGGCACCACCGCCGTGGAGGTCATCATCCGCGAGGGCCGCAAGAACCAGGTCAAGCGCATGCTGAGCAAGATTCACCATCCGGTAATCCGTCTGCATCGCTGCAACTTTGCCGGCCTGGAGCTCGAGGGCGTGGCCAAGGGCTCGTGGCGCGAGCTCACCGACCGCGAGGTGCAGATCCTAAAAAGCGGCGGCATCCCGCCCAAGCAGGCGAGCGCCAAGTGCAACGGCGGCAAGCCCCAAGACACGCCCGCCAGCCGCACGCGTCACCACGGCAGCCACGGCTCCGCACCCAAGCGCAACACCTACCGCGAGCGCTACACGGGCTAGGCAACCCGCCGCGCCCTAACGCCCGCGAACCATACCAGCACGTCAATCATCGAAAGGAAGCATTGCATGATCGTCGCCATCGACGGCCCCGCCGGTTCCGGCAAGTCCACCATCGCCAAGGAGATCGCCCGCCAGCTGGGCTTTAACAAGCTCGACACGGGCGCCATGTATCGCGCCGTCACCTTCGCCGCGCTCGACCGCGGCATCGACCTGGATGACGAAGCGGCCATCGACGCCCTCGCCGAGCAGATCGAGATCCGCTTTACCAACGGCACCGGCGAGGACACGCGCCTGACCGTTGACGGCCAGGACGCTTCGGTCGCCATCCGCACCCCGCAGGTTGACGCCAACGTGTCCAAGGTCTCGGCCTATCCGGGCGTGCGCGCCGCCATGCTCATCCATCAGCGCCGTGCCGCCGAGGACCGCGATATCGTAGCCGAGGGTCGCGACATCGGAACCGTCGTGTTCCCTAACGCGCAGGTCAAGATCTTCCTGACAGCCGACCCGCGCGAGCGCGCCCGCCGCCGCGTGCTTCAGCGCCACCAAAACGATGCCCAGCCGCTCACGTCCGAGCAGCTCGAGGCCGAGGTCGACGAGACCCTCGACGCCCTTAAGCAGCGCGACAAGCTCGACAGCAGCCGCGAGGTCGCCCCGCTCGTGCCCGCCGAGGACGCCGTGCACGTCGACTCCACCGCCCACACCATCGACGAGGTCGTCTCGATAATCGAGGACCTCATTAACCAAAGGAGGTAGCCCATGCGCCTGTTTAAGCAGACGCCAGAGGACTATTACAACGCCCCCTACGCCGAGTTCCCGGCGATCATCCGCGGCACCGTCGTCGTAGTCATGGCCATCCTTTGGGCCTTCTCCAAGCTCATGTGGCGCTGGAAGGTCGAGGACGCCGATCTGCTGTTTGAGCGCCAGGAAGGCCGCGG
>USMR01000287.1 GCA_900555815.1 uncultured Collinsella sp. | reverse complement strand
CCATGAGCGCTTTAAGCGCAACGGGGACGACCTGTACCTGGTGAGCGATATCTCGATTGCGCAGGCTGCGCTCGGCTGCGAGATCGAGGTCGAGGGCATTATGCCCGACGAGGTCGTTAAGGTGACGGTTCCCGCCGGCGCCCAGTACGGCGACACCGTGAGCGTCAATAATTACGGCATGCCGCGCATTGGCGGTGGCGGTTCGCGTGGCCGCCTGATCGTGCAACTGCGCGTGGTCGTTCCCACCAATCTTTCCAATAAGCAGCGCGAGCTGCTCCGTGCTTTTGCCGATGAGATGGGCGATGACGTCGCTTCCGGTAAGAAGTCGGTGACCGACCGTATCAAGAGTGCCCTCGACGATATCCTCGATTAAGGAGCCCGCGTGCTCGCACCCCATATTTCCGTCGTCAACCTCGGTTGCCGTGTCAACCGGGTTGAGTCTGACCGTATCACTGCCGATCTTATGCGCCTGGGCTTTGCTATTGTGGAGCCCCAGGATGCCGATCTGATCGTCATTAACACTTGTGCCGTTACGGGCGAGGCCGAGGCCAAGACCCGTAAGGCCGTCCGTCATGCGCTGGCCCATCCAAACGAGCCCTATGTGCTCGTGACCGGATGCGTGGTCAATTTGCATCCCGAGGAGCTGTCGGAGCTTTCGGATCGCGTGATTGCCGAGCCGTCCAAGATAGATGTCGCCGATCGTGTCTGCGAGGTGCTGGGCGTTGAGTCCGATAGTGTTCCCGCCTGCAGCGATGGTGAGGTGGTCGATGCGCTCGGTCGCTCTCGCCTGGGCGTGAAGATTCAGGACGGCTGCAACCATCGCTGCACCTATTGCATTGTGTGGAAGGCGCGCGGCCCCGAGCGCTCCGTGCCCGTCGAGTCCGTGCTCGAGCAAGTTCGCGAGGCCCAGGAGGCCGGCGTGCCCGAGGTGGTGCTGACCGGTGTGAACCTGGGTGCCTACGATGGCAAGAGCGCGACCGACGAGCACGTCGAAATCGATGAGCTGCTCGAGGCCATCATGGAGCGCACGTCTATTCCGCATGTGCGCATTTCCTCGGTCGAGCCCATGGATATCTCCGAGCGCCTGCTTAAGGTTATGGCGCGCTACCCGCAGCGTATCGCCCCGTTTTTGCACCTGCCCGTGCAGTCCGGCTGCACGGCGACCCTGCATCGCATGGGCCGTCCCTATAGCGCCGAGGCCTTTGAGGACACGGTGCGTATGATTCGCGCCAACTTGCCCCAGGCGTCCCTTTCGTGCGATGTCATCGTCGGTTTTCCTGGTGAGACGGACGAGGAGTTCGAGGAGTCGCTGGCGCTGTGCCGCCGTGTGGTTTTCTCGCGTATGCACGTGTTCCGCTACAGCAAGCGTCCCGGTACCCTTGCTGCCGACATGCCCGACCAGGTGCCACCCGAGGTTATGGCCGAGCGCAGCCGCCGTATGCGGGCCGCCGCACAGGAGCTCGCTATTGCCGACGCTCGTCGTCGCGTGGGCACGGTCGAGCGTGCCGTGCTCGAGTATGGTGACAACCTGACGCTCGGCTCGTTCCATCATGCCCGTCTTGACGATACCTGTGGACTTACAGCCCCGTGCCTGCTCGATGTTGCTATCATCGGAGTCGATGATTCCGGCTTGGTCCATGCACGCAGGGAGGTTCATGGAAGCCTCGAAGATTAGACTTACCGTTCCCGAGGGAATTGATCCCTCGTGCGTTTTGGGCGCCGGCGACGGCGTCCTTCGCGTGCTCGAGAGCTTGGTTCGCGCTCACGTGGTCGTCCGTGGCGATAGCATCGCCGTGAGCGGCGACCCGGACGATGTCGAACTCGTGGCGCGCTTTTTCGAGCACGCTTTTCGCGAGGCGGCCGCCGGGCGCACGCTGTCTGCCGACGATGTCTCTCGCTGCCTGGCCGTCTTGCGCGACGGTGAGCACGAGGCTACGTCGCTTCGCGATGACGTGCTGCTTTCGTATCGCGGCCGCGTCATTCGCCCCAAGACGCTCGGGCAAAAGCGCTATGTGGATGCCATCCGCTCGCATACCATCACGTTTGGCTTGGGTCCTGCCGGTACTGGTAAGACCTATCTGGCTATGGCGCTCGCCGTTGCCGCGCTCAAGCGTCACGAGGTGGGCCGTCTGATCTTGACGCGTCCGGTTGTCGAGGCGGGGGAGGCTGAACTCCTACGTCTCGTTCGAGCG
>USMR01000286.1 GCA_900555815.1 uncultured Collinsella sp. | reverse complement strand
TTCATGGTCGTCGCGACCGTGAGCATGGCGTCGAACGTCGTCGGCAGCAGCGCGCACTCGGTGCGACCGCACCACTGATTGGCACACCAGCTAACAACCGAGCAGGTTGCGGCATCGCCAACGGCGACAACCAGATCGTCACAGGTAATGCCATTGGCAGTCAGGGCGCCAAAGATAGCATCGGCATCAGCAAGCGTGGCACCAGCAGGCGAAACCTCGAGGGGAAGCTGTGACATGACAAAACCGGCGTCGACCAGCGCATGCTCGACGACCTCACCAAAACGCTCGGATGTGGCGTCGTTCCAAACGACCATCGCGCGCTTAGGCTTGCCCACAGTCGAGGCAAACATGCGCGACAACTCATCGAACGCGCCCAATCCGACACGGACATCGACGCTGCGGTTTTGGAAATTGATCAGTTGACGACGAATCATAGCAGCCCACGCTCCAAAAGCATCTCGGCACAAAGGTAGGAAACGTCCTCGAAGGACTTGTTGCGAATATCAAGGGTAAGGTCGGCGGCCTGGCGATACAGCGGACGGCGATGCTCAAACAGGCGCGCAGCATGCTCGGGCGAACGGAAATCGGGGCGCGTGTCGGACCGACGAATCTGTCGAATCGAATCCTCGAAGTCGCCCTCGAGGTACACGCACGTACCCATTTCGTGCATCAGTTCAATATTCACCGGCGTTTCGACGATACCGCCCCCGCACGAAACCAACAGGCTGCGCTCGCTTTGGAGCGAACGGAGCGCCGAGGTCTCGAGATCGCGAAAACGATCCTCGCCCTCGGTCTCAAAAATCTCGGTTACCGACTTGCCGCAACGGCGCACGACCAGACGGTCGGTATCGATAAAACGCCGCTTGAACATGGTGCCCACGTTGCGCGCAAGCGTCGACTTGCCCGCGCCCAAAAAGCCGATAAAGAAGATATGGTCGCAGCCGTGTTTGATGTGCTGGGACATGACGAGACCTATTCCTCGCAGGGAAGGTCGCGCAGGGCCCGGCGCTCAAAGATACGGAAGATCTGCGTATACCACAGGTCCTGCGTCGCCTGCGGCTTTACCAGGATGGTATCGACGCCGGCGAAGTTGCCGCTCCACACGTCCGTGTAGAGCTGATCACCGATCAGCACCGCCTCGCCGGCTGTGGCGCCGAGGCGCTTAAGGCCCGCCTTGAGGGCAAACGGCGCCGGCTTCATGGCGTGGCTGATGGCCTCGAGTCCCAGCTCGCGCGCAGAGCTCATGACCTGGTCGCGATGCCAGTTGTTGGACACCATGCACAGCTTAAAGCCTTTGGCGCGGGCGGCGTCGAGCCAAGCGGAAACCGCGGCGGGAACCTGCTCGGTGTCGCGCGGCACCAAGGTGTTATCGCGATCGAGCAGAATGGCGCGCTTGCCGTCGGCCCACAGGGTATTAAGGTCGATGCGATCGACCGAGGCAACGTAACGTTTGGGGCTAAAAATCCTCATACTAATTCCAAGACTGTTGATGCTCTTCGTAGGTTTGCGAGAAGTACTCCTCGTCCTGCGTAATGTAGAAATACAGGTCATCAGAGTCGGTCGGCTCAAGGGTGGCCTTGAGCGCCTCGAGCGACGGAGAGCAGATGGGCGTGGGCGGCAGGCCCTCATGCTTATAGGTGTTATACGGACTATCGCTCTGCAGGTCGTCGGCGGTAACCTCGCCACCGGTGACATACATCATAGTCGCATCGCTATTGAGATAGCGCAGGCCATCGAGCTTGCCGGCAAGGCGGTTGTAGAAAACCGAGGCCACATGCGCACGTTGATCGGCGTTGAGGCCCTCGCGCTCAACGATAGAGGCCAAGTTGACGATGTCGTAGTCGGACATCTCCACGCCGTAGTGCTCCTTGATGTTGGCTTCGCAGCTCGCAAAGTCAAGCGACTTGTACTCGGTCTTCAACTGATCGAGCATGGCACGAATGACATCATCGGCCGTCGGCAAATCGCCCAGCGAATAGGTCTTGGGGAACAAGAAACCCTCGAGCGAGTCGTTGGCGGCGCCCTTAAGGAAGCTATAGTCATCCACGTAGTTGGAGGCCTTGGCCTGGTTGAGGAAGTCTTCCTTAGAGATGCTGTCGTAGGCCTGGGCCACACGGTCGGCGACTTGATCGACCGTTAGGCCCTCAGGGATAGTCAGCGCATTGGAGCCCGCGTTGGGGCCTTCCATGAGCTGCCG
>USMR01000285.1 GCA_900555815.1 uncultured Collinsella sp. | reverse complement strand
CCCGACGACGAAAAGGGCGCGGTCGTTGCGAAGATCCTCGATGAGAACCCCGATATTGACGGCATCTTTGCGGGAGACGATACGATGGCGGCCATCTGTCTCAACGTGATGAAGCAGCGCGGCTTGAGCGCTCCAGACGATATTAAGGTCGTGGGCGCGGATGGTGCCCGCCGAACTATGACGTTTATGCCTGACTTAACAACCGTACGTCAAGATATCGATCGCATCGGAGAGCTCGCGGCGCAATCCATCATCGCTCTTATTAACGGCGATAATCCCGAATCGAATATCAAGCTCCCCGTTGAACTCATTGAGGGCAAAACCGCGTAGTTCATCCCGTGCCAAAAGAATTCCTCAAACGCCTCTGATGACCGTTCACCGGCATATGTCAACCGTTTGCCGACGACTGGAACTGCGAAAAGACGTATTGGTGTGAAAACGTTTGACATATGAAAACGATTGACATATCTTGCCATTGTACCGAGTTAGTATGTCGTGGAAAGGAAGTCTCGGATGCACAAGGTGTATTACCAGCCTGAGGGAATTTGGGTAGGCGACATCATGCCGTACGGCGAGGACGGCACGTTCTATCTCTATCATCAGCGTGACACGCGTAACCCCGAACCTTTCGGAGAGCCGTTTGGCTGGGCACTCGCTACGACCATGGATTTCGTCAACTACAAGGACTTTGGCGAGAGCCTTGAGCGCGGCGGCGACGAGGAAGTCGACCAGTACATTTATGCCGGCACGGTGTTTAAGGTGGGCGACAAGTACCATGCGCTCTACACTGGTTGCAATCGCGATAAGGTCCGCGCACGTTTGATGAAGCAGGTTCTTCTTCACGCGACGAGCGACGACGCCGTCAAGTGGGAGAAGAACATCGCCGAGACGCTGCTTCCGCCCCAGGAGGGTTACGATGACCGCAACTGGCGCGATCCCTTTGTGCTTTGGGATGAGGAGAACGAAGAGTACATGCTCATCCTCGGCACGCGTGTGGGCGAGGACAAGCGTCTGATGACCGGCCGCCTGGTCAAGTTCACCTCCAAGGATCTGACCAACTGGGAGTTCCAGGGCGACTGGTGGAATCCGGGCCTGTACACCATGTTTGAGATGCCTGATCTCTTTAAGATGGGCGACTGGTGGTACCTCGTCTTTTCCGAGTACAGCGACGGCAACAAGACCCGTTACCGCATGTCCAAGTCCATCAACGGTCCTTGGATTACCCCCGCTGACGACTTTTTTGACGGACGCGCGTACTACGCAGATCTCACCGCATTCGATGGCTATTGCCGTGTTCTATTTGGTTGGGTCCCTACGCGCGACGAGGGCGGCGACCCCAGCTCTTACCTGTGGGGTGGCACCTTTATGCCCCTCGAGATCGTTCAGCGTGCCGACGGAACGCTCGGCACCAAGCTCCCCGACAGCATGCTTGGCGCCTTTGGCGAGGGCAAGGCTGTCGAGACCTTTGAGCTTTCCTGCGAGTCGGGCAAGGTCGAGCAGGTGCTCGCCGCGGATGCCGGCTCCACCTACTTGCTCGATGCCGACATTGAGCTCGGCGGTAACGCTGCCGGCTTCTCGGTCAAGTTCGCCGAGGACGCCGAGACTGGTCTTGCCTATGAGTTCCGCGCCAACCTGCGCGAGGGCAAGCTCGAGTTCACGCCGGCTCCCCAGTACCCGTGGTTCCAGGTCAACAACATGGGCCTCGAGCGTCCGTTGTTCTTTAAGGGCGAGGGCACTCACCATGTGCGTCTGGTCGTCGACGACGACATCGCGACCATCTTTGTCGATGATGTTGCGCTCAACGCTCGCTTCTGCAACAAGCAGGGCCAGGGTGTGGCGCTTACCGTCACCGACGGTGCGCTCAAGTGCGCAAACGCAACGATCGCGTCTCTGTAGCGGCAACGAACCGTTTTATGATTTAGAAAAGGAATGGAGAGGAACATGGACTACAAGGCAGTGTCCCAGCAAGTCGTCGACAACGTCGGCGGACTGGAGAACATCGAGGGCGCCACGCATTGCGTGACCCGTCTGCGTCTGGTGCTCAAGGATACGAGCAAATACAACAAGGCCGAGCTCGAGAACATCGATGGCGTCAAGGGCGTGCTGTACAACAGCGGCCAGCTCATGATCATCTTCGGTACCGGTACCGTCAACAAGGTTTACGATGAGTTTATGGCTCTGACGGGCGTTAAGGAGATC
>USMR01000284.1 GCA_900555815.1 uncultured Collinsella sp. | reverse complement strand
GTGCGTAAAGGGCTCGCCACAGGGGGTGAAGAACACTACGGTGGGCTTGGGACCCTCGGAGCTGATGGCCTCGATGGCCTCGGCAATAGGCTCGACCTTCATGAGCATGCCCTGCCCGCCGCCGTACGGCTCGTCATCGACGGTACGATGGCGGTCGTGCGTCCAGTCGCGCAGGTTATACGCCTTAAAATCAAAAAGGCCGGCCTTGCGGGCGCGGCCCAAAATCGACGTGGACATGACGGGCTCAAACATCTCGGGAAAGACCGAAAGGGTCTCGATCAGCATGTTGTCCTCCCTACTTGTCCATATCGATCAGGCCGTCCATCACGTGGACGGAAATTGTTCCTGTGTCGGGAAGATCGAGCACAACCTGCTCGATCACGGGAATCAGCACCTCGCCGTACCGATCGCCCTCGACAACCCAAACATCGTTAGCAGGCGTCGACATAATCTCGACGATCGTGCCGAGCGAACCGAAGCGCTCGTCGACCACCTCGCGACCCATCAGGTCGGTATAGGCAGCGCCGAGCGAATCGAGCTCAAAGTCGTCACGATTTGCCAACACGTAGCATCCCGTGATGCCCTCGGCGGCCGTCAAGTCGTCAATGCCCTCAAACGAGACCAGATCGCCATCGCCCGTATCGGTGACGGACACGACCGTGCAAAAGCGGTCGCGCTTGAGCGCCGGCGGCGTCAGGGCGACGCGCATACCCGGCTCTAATACAGAAGGAAGCCCCCGCAGCGGCTGCGCGAGGACCTCCCCCTTCCTTCCGTGCGGCTTGACCACACGGGCGATGTTTTTGTACTGGGACCTCAAGGTCCTAGCCCAGAACCTCTACCTCGACAGCAGTGTCGAGGCGAGCGGCCAGCGCACGGGCGAGCGTGCGAATGGCCTTGATGGTACGGCCACGACGGCCGATGACCTTAGCGACGTCATCCTCGGCGACCGAAACCTCAATCGTAGAGGCGTCGTCACCATCGATGACCTCAAGGCTCACGGAATCCGGGTCGTCGACGATCTGAACAACGAGATATTCGACGAGATCGGCGATGCGATCTGAGAGCATTGCCTCACCCTCGAGCTGTGCAGCGTCAACCTCAGGCACGATTTACTCCTCGGCGCCCTCAGCGGCCTCAGCGGCAGCCTTAGCGGCCTCGGCCTCTTTGGCGAGCTGCTTCTTGGACTTCTTGACGACGGTCTCGGTCTTCTCGCCCTCGTTGGCGGCCTTGACCAGAGCGGCGACGGCGTCGGTGAGCTGAGCGCCCTTTGACTGCCAGTCGGCGATCTTCTCGAGGTCGAGGTTGATGGTCTTGGGGGCGGTCATCGGGTTGTAGCGGCCAACCTCCTCGATGATACGACCGTCACGCGGAGCGCGGGAATCGGCGACGACGACACGGTAGTACGGACGCTTCTTAGCGCCGTGACGAGCAAGGCGAATCTTGACTGCCAAAGGAAACTCCTCCAACCAAGCAGCTTTAGGCTGCAACTACAAACAAACAGTTGAACATAATACGCCATCGACGCGGGCAGGTGAAGTCCGTGAGACCAACTTCTTCGGTGTAGTCGAGGGCAAATCCATATCTTAGACAAGAATTCGGGATTTGCAAGCACATACACGCACCCCACATGAGCTGCGCGGTATACTCATGACATGGAAAGACGCGAACATACATACGGTTATGAGGATGCCATGGGCGTCACGCCGCCTCCCTGGACGGGTCCGGCGGTGGGCCTGATGGACCTCGATGCGTTTTTTGCGAGCGTGGAGATGCTCGACCATCCCGAATGGCGCGGAAAACCGCTCATCGTGGGCGGAGACGCCGATTCGCGTGGCGTCGTGTCCACGTGTTCATATGAGGCACGTCGCTTTGGCGTGCACTCCGCCATGCCCTCGGCCGAGGCACGGCGTCTGTGTCCTCAGGCCATTTGGACACACGGGCACTTCGACCGCTACCGCGAGGTGAGCGCGCAGGTCATGGCGATTCTCGCCGACGAGACCCCGCGCGTGGAGCGCGTATCCATCGACGAAGCCTTTATCGATATCACACCGGGTCGCTTTGCGCCCGAAGACCCGCTGCTGGTTGCGCGACGTATAAGCGACCGCGTGGCAGGACTGGGAGTGACCTGTTCCATTGGCGTGGGCTGCAACAAGACGGTCGCAAAGATCGCAAGCGAGCGTGACAAGCCGTTTGGATTGACGATTGTGCGCCCCGGAACCG
>USMR01000283.1 GCA_900555815.1 uncultured Collinsella sp. | reverse complement strand
TCCACTCGACGCTGGGCTACATGTCGCCGGTCGAGTTCAGGGAGGCGGGGCTGTCCCTCCCGGAATCGTCCAAATAGATGTTGCCAATCCATCCTGGACCCAAATTGGGTCCGAGATTTTGTCCGAGGTCCCATCTATCCCATTTTTATGCTTTGAAATGGGTCTATCTTTCCGTTACGGATCCCCACACAGGGGGCAGTGGGCAAAAAATGCCAAATATGAGTACTGTTGCCATTATAGTGACATATATTTGCACTAAATAATGGGCTCCTAATGAGATTATCTCTCGTTAGGGGCCCATTTTATTGAACATTTGTGGAAATACGTCAGTTCGCCTGACTGGCTGCTATGTCTAAAAGCCTCTAAAATGCCCCAAATCGCTGCTACTAAAAAGGTAACAGTACTCATATTTGATGTTTTTTGCCCACAGCTATTTGCAGACCCCTCTATAGGGCGACGCCAACGAGGGTTTCGTCGACTGTGTTACTCAAGAATGTCCCCAACGACTAGGTGCGGTTGCTGCCAAGGAGTGTCCCGGGGTGCCGGCACAAAAGGAACGTCCCTAACTGCCGGGTTTAGGCTGTTAGGTCGAGTTCGTAGAGGAAGCTTTCGCGCGGCATGTCGTGACGGCGCTCTTCGCGGTTGGCGCGGTGCGTGGCCGTGCGCTTAAAGCCGTGCAGCTCGTAGAACTTCCACGAGCAGGTGGAGTCGGTGTACAGGTGCGCCCTCGTCGCTCCAAGCGAGGACAGGTGCGAGACCGCGGCATCGAGCAGAACCGTGCCAACGCCCAGGCCATGGACATCGCGATCCACGGCAAGCAGCGTGACCTCGTTGTCGTGCGGCAACGGGCTGCTCTCGAGCAGGCGGTTGTTGGTTCGGATGGTTGCGCGCACAAACGAGAGATACTCGGCGCAGGCATCAGGCTCCAGCTCACGCATCTGCGATAGCAGCGCGCGTTCGGTATCCATCCAATGCTCGTTGATAGTGACGCCGGAGTTCTGTCCTGCGCGTGCAAGTGCAATGCCGCGCGCCTCGCCGTCAATCACCGCAACCTGCGAAAACGTCGAGGACGAAAGGCAGTAGGCAAGGTCGCACGCGGCCTCAAGGCGGTTGTACTCATCGTTATCCGAATTGTTATGCCAAAGCTGCTGCAGAATCAGCGCGATGGCGTCGAAGTCTTCGGTATCAAACGGTCGGTAGAGAACCCGCGAGACCATGGTGCCTCTTTCTTTTGCGGATGCATATCGAGCACAGTTCTACCACGCCATTGGCATCAAATTATGGTGCCTCTGTGTTCCATGAACTCACCGTGCTCGGTGCCGTGCCCATCCCCTCCGCTCGCAAACTTTTTCTGCACATGCGCCCGTTGCGGGGTGCATCGATGCGCTCGATGCGCTACATTGAATCAGTATTTTCAATGCCGCTGCGCGAGCGCTGCAGATCGACGTATCACCGACTCACAGAGCACGGCGGCGTACCAGACAGGAGGACTGCATGGGATCTGATGTGAAGATCGCACGCGCGTTGATCTCGGTTACCGATAAGACGGGCGTCGTCGATTTCGCACGGACGCTGGTCGATGACTTTGGCGTCGAGATCATCTCTACGGGCGGCACGGCTCGTGCCATCGAGGACGCGGGCGTTCCCGTAACCCCCATCGAGGAGTTCACGGGCTATCCCGAGATGATGGACGGCCGCGTTAAGACCCTGCACCCCAAGGATCATGGCGCGCTGCTGGCCCGCCGCGATTCCGAGCAGCACATGCAGGAGGCCGCTCAGCACGGCATTAAGCTGATCGACCTGGTCGTCGTCAACCTGTACGAGTTCGAGAAGACCGTCGCCAACCCCGAGGTCACCTTCGCAGACGCCATCGAGCACATCGATATCGGTGGCCCCTCCATGCTGCGTTCTGCCGCCAAGAACGCCACGAGCGTTACCGTCATTTCCGACTCGGCCGACTATGATGCCGTCCTAGCCGAGATGCACGAGACCGGTGGCTGCACCACGCTTTCCACCCGTCGTCGCCTGCAGGTGAAGGTCTACCAGACCACCGCCGCCTACGACACGGCTATCTCCCGTTGGCTTGCCGCCCAGGCAGGCGACGTGGCGGACACCTCTGCCAAGCTCGAGATCTCGCTGGAGAAGGTCGACGACCTGCGCTATGGCGAGAACCCGCAGCAGAAGGCCACGGTCTATCGCTTTGCCGAGGGTTGCGAGAACACCGCGAGCTC
>USMR01000282.1 GCA_900555815.1 uncultured Collinsella sp. | reverse complement strand
GGGCGGCGCGGTAGACGAGAGCTTCACCCCGGCCTTCGACACCACCGGTGTTCTCACCAGTGCAAAGTAATGCGTTCGTCGATGAATTTTCTGGGACGGGGATAAAAAATCATCGAGAGCATCGCCTGTTCGAAAAGTTGCCAAAATAGCCGCGCCCCAAAAAGACTGGTTATTGGGCGTTGACAGTTGGCGAGCCGTAGGTAAAATATCGACTTGTCCTGGGGACGTAGCTCAGTTGGGAGAGCGCTGCCGTCGCATGGCAGAGGCCGAGGGTTCGACTCCCTTCGTCTCCACCCTTGGATTTGATAAGCCGCTGACATTGTGTCGGCGGCTTGTTTTAAAAGAAAGTGCTATACCATGGCCGAGCTTGAGTCCCAACCACTGTCTGCCGAGGAGCGCGCCGAGTTGGAGGAGCTCCGCGCCGAGAAGGCTCGTCGCGAGGCCCAGGAAGAGGCCCGTCGCGAGCGCGAGGAGCTGGCTGCCCTGCGTGCCGAGCGTACGAAGGCCGAGGAGGCCGCCGCGAACGCCGTATCCGCATCGGTGCCCGCGCCCGCACCCAAGCCCGCTGCTGCGAAGCCTGCACCTGCCGCGCCCAAACCTCAGCCTAAAAAGGCCGCTCGTCTCAAGTCCGTCGAGCCCAAGCCGAGCCGTGACGAGATGACCTTTGCCCAGCGCATGGTTACCTCCAAGGAACCTATGGGCGAGAACGAGATCCCCGGCATGGCGCCGGCTCAAAAAATCATCATTGTCCTTGCCCTCATCGCGTTTGTCATCTTTATGGGCTACACGATCCTGACCAGCATGGGCCTGCTCTAACCGATTTGCATCGGGCGTCATGTCCGCATGCTCTGCTCTCGTCCAACCCTCAAATTCTGCACCACACATCCGAAAGGTCGCCCCATGGCTTTGACCGACATCTCTCATCCCACCGACATCGCAATGCTCACCGATCTGTACGAGCTCACTATGGCCCAGGGCCTGTGGGAGAGCGGCAAGGCCAATGAGCAGGGTTGCTTTACCGCGTTTTACCGCGACCATCCCTTTGGCAGCGCCTATGCCGTCATGTGCGGCACCGCCGAACTGCCCGAGCTGGTCGAGAACCTGCGCTTTACGCCCGAGGATATCGACTACCTCGCATCGCTTGAGGCCCCGGCCGGCGGCGCGATGTTCAAGTCCGCATTCCTCGACTACCTGCGCGATTTTCGTGCGCATGTAAATATCGACGCCGTCCCCGAGGGCGAGCTCGTCTTTCCGCGCGAGCCCATGGTGCGCGTCACCGGTCCTGCGCTCGAGTGCCAGCTGCTTGAGACGGCGCTGCTCAACATCGTCGGGTTTCAGACGCTTGTCGCCACCAAGACGGCGCGCGTGGTGTTGGCGGCCGACGGTCGCCCCGTGGCGGAGTTTGGCCTGCGCCGAGCCCAGGGTCCCGATGGCGGCCTGGCCGTTGCGCGCGCGAGCTACGTTGCCGGCTGCTCCTCTACGTCCAATGTGCTCGCCGGCCGCCGCTACGGTATTCCCGTCTTTGGCACGCATGCGCACAGCTGGGTGATGAGCTTCGATTCCGAGCTCGAGGCCTTCCGCGCCTTTGCCAAGTCGAGCCCCAAGAACTGCACGCTGCTCATCGACACCTACGATGTGCGCGAGGGCTGCGAGCATGCCATTACGGTTGCCAAGGAGATGGAGGCGGCGGGCGAGCGCCTGTCGGCTATTCGCATTGACTCGGGCGACCTCGCCAAGCTCTCCAAGTATGTCCGCGGTCGTTTCGATGCCGAGGGCCTGCCCTATGTGGGGATCTCGGTTTCGAACGATCTTGACGAGTATACGATTCAGTCGCTGCTCGACCAGGGCGCGCCCATCGACAGCTTTGGCGTGGGTACCAAGCTCGCGACCTGCTATGACCAGCCGGCGCTGGGCGGCGTGTACAAGCTTTCCGCCCGCCGTGCGAGCGAGGCAGATCCATGGACGCCGGTGGTCAAGCTCTCCGAGCAGCCCTACAAGCGCACGATCCCGGGCGTGCAGCGTGTGCGCCGCTATTACGACGGCTTTGGCGGCCCGGTCTGCGACATGATCTACGACGATGACCATCTGGCGGGGGAGGGCGCCGCGCGCGGCAATACCCTTGTGGCCGTGAATGATGCCGCCCTGGTGACCGACGTGTCCGAACTTGAGTATCGCGAGCTGCTGGTGCCGATCGTGCGCGACGGCAGTGCGGTGGCTCCGCGTGAGAGCATCCAGGACGCGCGCG
>USMR01000281.1 GCA_900555815.1 uncultured Collinsella sp. | reverse complement strand
ATTTAGCTATTTTGATAAGAGTGATCAGATATGCCTGCGCCCAAAAATGCACCGCTTTACCAGCAGATTTATGACGAAATCAAGGATGCGATCGAGAAAGGTGTTTATGCACCCAAGGAGCGTATTCCGTCCGAGCTTGAACTAGCCGAGCAGTACGAGGTGAGCCGTATTACGGTGCGCCGCGCTGTCGAGGAGCTGTGCTCCGATGGTTACCTGGTTAAGCAGCAGGGCCGCGGCACCTTTGTCTCCACGCCGCACATCAACCGCCAGTTTCACGCCTCGACGCTGCAGACGTTTACCGCGCTGTGTGCCGGCAACGGCATGAAGGCCGGTGCGCACGTGATCGATCGCCAGATCGTTCCGGCGCGCCAAAACGAGATGGAGTTCTTTGGCCTGCAGAAGGATGCGCTGCTGCTGCATATCAAGCGCGTGCGTACGGCCGACGGCGAGCCCATCTTTGAGGAGAACATCTTTGTGCCGTTTGACGCCTACCGTGAGCTGTTGACGGCCGATCTTGAGGACAAGTCGATTTTTGCCGAGGTCGAGCGTGTTGGCGGAACGCCGATTGTCTCGGTTGGCTACCGTACGGTCGAGGCCGTTCGAGCTAACGCCGAGCAGGCGGCCGAGCTGGGCATTGCTCCGCACGATCCGCTGCTCAACCTGCGTGCCGGCTTTACCGGTCCCGATGACGAGCCGGTTTTGATGGGTAAACAGTACTACGTGGGATCGCGCTACGTTATGGTCATGTAAGTTACGCGGTTTTACCAAACCGCGTAACGGCCCGACGCTGCAAACGCCCCTAAGCGGCAATCTGACGTTCAATCGTCGGTCGCGTACCGAAGTACGCTTCCCTCCTCTTTCACGTCACCTTGCTCGCTTAGGGGCGTTTTCGCTGACTTATGCTCAACCAGCGACGTTTGCGCGCTTGTCAAGAGATTAGCCGTTGGGAAAGTGTCCAAAAATCCCACGCTCGTTCCTTTCGGATTGCATCGCCCGTGGTCGGCAGCTGTGCGGCACCGGTCCGCGTGGCGGCGTATAATCGGCGGCAGATGACTTGGACGTTAGGAAACCATGACCGATAGCATGCAGCAGATGGCGCTCGACACGCTCGGCGCCTATTTTGGCTACACCTCGTTTCGCTCGGGGCAGGACCGCATGGTGGATGCGATTCTTGCCGGTCGCGATGCGCTGGGTGTTATGCCCACGGGCGCCGGCAAGTCCATTTGCTACCAGGTGCCCGCGCTCATGCTGCCCGGCATCACCTTTGTGGTGAGTCCGCTGCTGTCGCTTATGGAGGACCAGACCCGCGCGCTGCTCGCGGCGGGTGCGCGACCCAGCTATCTCAACTCCAGCCTTACGCCGGCTCAGCAAAACACCGTGCTCAAGCGGGCGCGCGAGGGCCGCTACCAGCTTATGTACGTGGCGCCCGAGCGCCTGCTCGAGCCGCGCTTTTTAGCCTTTGCGCAGGAGGTCGCGGCGGACGGCGGCGTTGGCGTGCCGCTTGTGGCCATTGACGAGGCCCACTGCGTAAGCCAATGGGGCCAGGATTTCCGTCCCGCTTACCTGCAGATTCGCGAGTTTATCGATTCGCTGCCGCGGCGCCCGATCGTGGCGGCGTTTACCGCCACGGCGACCGAGCGCGTGCGCGCCGACATCCAGCAAATGCTCGGCCTGCAAAACCCGGCGACCGTGGTGACGGGTTTTGATCGCAAGAACCTCTACTTTGGTTGCGAGGAGATGGGCGACAAGGCCAAGACCGCGTGGGTGCGCGACTACGTGATCGCGCATTCGGGCGAGAGCGGCATCGTGTATTGCTCGACCCGCAAGACGGTCGACGCGCTGGCCGCGGAGCTTGCCGAGGTGCTGGACCCCAGCGGCATTCGCGTGGGCCGCTACCATGCCGGCATGGGCAACGACGCTCGCCGTCAGAGCCAGCGTGCCTTCATCGACGATGACATTCAGGTGATGGTTGCCACCAACGCCTTTGGCATGGGCATCGACAAGCCCAACGTGCGGTTCGTCATCCATTATAATATGCCCAAGGATCTGGAGAGCTATTATCAGGAGGCGGGCCGTGCCGGGCGGGACGGTCAGCCCTCCCGCTGCACCCTGCTGTACTCCGGCACCGATGTGCGTACCATCCGTTTCTTCATCGACAAGGAGCTGGAAGCCGACAACGGCCTGCCTGCCGACGTCAAGGCCGAAGCCGCCCGCAAGGCCGAAGAACGGCTCAAGTATATGACCTTCT
>USMR01000280.1 GCA_900555815.1 uncultured Collinsella sp. | reverse complement strand
CCACGGAGGAGGTCGTGGCCGACGCGAAGCGGGAGATCGAGAGCCGGGTGGGCACGGCGGTAAAGGCCCAGTATGACGCGATTTCGGACGGCGTGGCGGATCAAATCGCCAAGAATGTCGCCCGAATCGACGAGAGCAAGCTCAAGAAGGAGGTCGTGCAAAAGGCCAAGGAGCAGATCGCCGAGAAATTCGACGACAAGCTGGACGACCTACTCGAGCAGCGCTCCGGATATGGTCCTTTCACCTCGCGCTTGGCCTCCTGCGCCATCGATCTTGCCATCGATCAAGCGGGTGCCGAAGGTCTTGCGCTCCACTACGATTTCCCCCGCGAGGACGTCCCTGAGTTCGTGCAGACCTTTGCCACCTGGCTGCAAGATGAGCACGACATCGCGCCGACCGACGAGATGCGCGTGGCGATGTATGCCCACGCCGCCAACGGCGGTATCAAAATCGACAAGACCGCGTATACGGGCGCTGAAGGCCTGTATGCCTGCGGCGAGGCGACAGGCGGCATGCACGGCGCCGATCGCATCGGAGGCCTGTCGAGCGCCAACGGCATCGTATTTGGGCGCATCGCGGGCGCATCGGCAGCCCAGGCAGCGCAGAAAGGGCCTGAGGCAGCCCTGAAGGCGGATATCGCCCTCTCCCAGAACGGCATTGCCACAACAGATGCCGAACGCCTGACACGCAGCCTTAAGCACACGATGAGTACCTATTGCATGATCAACAGGACCGAGACGGGCCTATCCAAGGCACTACACGAGCTTGAGGGCTTAAAGACGGAGGCAACGACCTTGAGCACAAAGAAATCCCAGGACAGCGAAATCGCAGCCCTCGCTCGCCTGCAATCGCAGATTCAACTAGCACAGGAAATGGTCAAAGCCATGCGCAAGCGAACCGAAAGCCTGGGTTCGAACTATCGAGCGGACTAGGCTGAGCACCCCTCTAGAGCAGAACACAACTTCTCGATATTAAAGGGTCCCGTGAGCTCAAAGCGACACGGCCCCACTCGTGTCCGCGCGGGCAAATATACTCATTCTGAATACGGAGTCGACATAGTCCACGTAGACAAACGAACAGAAAGGAAGAGATATGGACAGCAGGGATATCGAGAAATGGCGTGTCGAACTTGACAGCTACGCCCATGTAGAAGACGGCGTTGAGTATTGGCTTGCACGCGATTTAATGGAACCCATGGGGTACACTCGATGGGAGAACTTCGCCGAAGTTATTAAGAGGGCAAAAGACTCGTGCGAAACAAACAAAACTCCAGTTGATTCCCATTTTCGTGACACCACGAAAATGGTAACTGCCGGTGTCGCCGCTCGCGCGGTTAAAGACTACAAGCTGACACGCTACGCATGCTATTTAATCGCCCAAAACGGAGACCCAAACAAGCCCGAAATCGCGCTCGCCCAGGCATACTTTGCTGTGCAGACGCGCCGCCAAGAGCTCATAGAACAGCGCTTCGCAGAGATTCAGCGCTTGCAGGCGCGCCACTCGCTATCTGATTCAGAGAAACAGCTCTCGGGCATTGCATTCAAACGAGGCGTGGACTCCAAAGGATTCGCAATCATCAAGTCGAAGGGCGATGAGGCGTTATTCGGCGGCAGAAGCACAGCGGACATGAAGCGGCAGCTTGGTGTGCCCAAGAGCGCGGCATTGGCGGACAGGTTAGCCGATGTTCTCATCAAAGCAAAGGACCTTACGAACTCGATGACGGCCTTCAACGCCGAGGAACACGACCTGTACGGTCTGGACCAGATCAAGCAAGAGCACGTCGAGAACAACACAAGCGTACGTGGCAGCCTCATCGACCGTGGAATTGTCCCCGAGAATCTACCGCCTGCCGAGGATACAAAGAAGCTCGAACGTCGCGTGAAAGCAGACGAGAAAAAGCTCAAAGAGGGCACAGACGGATTCACCGACCCCCAGGGCAGGCTCGACTTGTAAAGCGTCTGTGCCCTTTCGGGTTCGACCCCATGAAAGGTCAACAAAAAAGACGACCAACCGAAGTTGACCGTCTTAACATTCTTTGGTGGGCCGTCAGGGGGTCAGCCTGCTGCGCAGGCGGCCGCTGCGGCGCTAAAGCGCCTTGCGCGCTGCGCTGGCAAACGCTCACGCGTTTACTCAGCTCCGCGCCCCGACGGGTTCGAACCCGTGCACCGGCAACAATCAGAACCACCCTTAAAAAGGGTGGTTTGCTCTTAGGGTATAACCCACGGGCCCCGGGCTCGCGTCTAAAGGCGC
>USMR01000279.1 GCA_900555815.1 uncultured Collinsella sp. | reverse complement strand
AGCCTGGCAGCACCGCGGCAAGCTCGCGCGTGGTTTCGGTGACACCGTAGCCGTCCTGCACGCCGGCCTGCGCCGAGCCAATGGAACCCGCGGTCATAACAATGCAGGGGATGGCAAAGATCATCGTGCCCACAATGATGCGGCGGCGCACCTTGCGTGACAGCTCGTTGACCTCGGCGTCTTCTTCGGCGGTCACAACGCCGTCGCCGTTAAGGTCGCGCTTGAGCGGCACGCGCAGAAGAAGTAGTACGGCTTCGGCCGCGAGTGCGATAAAGACTACGTTGATGCCAAACTCGTAGAGCGCCGAGAGAAACAACGACCCGCTCGCGATGGCAATGCCATAACCCGCCGCGCACAGGGGCGGCATGAGCGCGGTCGCCACGGCTACGCCGGCAATGAGCGTCGAAGGCTCCTGATCGCGCGAGTTGCCCAGCCCGCCCGCAAAGCCGCCCGCGAGCGCGACGGCAAGGTCCCATATTGTGGGTGTCGAGTTGTCGATGATGGCGGCCGTGGTGGTGCCAAGGGGCGAGAGCTTAAAATACAGCGTGGACGTGACCAGGCAAAAGGCCATCTGTAGAGCCAAGCTCGCGACGGCCTCAAGGGTAATCTCGCGATCGAGCGTGGCGATGCCGTATGCCATGACAAGGACCGAGCCCATGAGCGGGCAGATGAGCATGGCACCTACAATGGCGATGTCCGAGTCGATATCGAGGCCGATGCTCGCGATGAGCATGGCGATGATGAGGATGCATAGGTGGGAGCCGGTCAGGCGTGCCCCGTTTACAAAGCGCTTGCGGATTACGTGGTAGGGCGCGCGACCCTCGCGAATGTTGAATGCGCGCTTTAGGAAGCGGGTGGCGTTCTCCATGGCCTCGCTATGAGCAGGGCGGATGCCGTGGCGCCGGTGATGGCGTTCGCGTAGTCGCTTGATCTGTTGTTTGTCGAGTTCCATGTCCACCTCGTTTCAGCGCGGTCCGCGCAACGCGCCCGTTGTCTTAACTCTACACCGTGGCGGGCGGGGTGTCTGTTGGATGCGGAATCCGATAGGGCGGATGACGCGGGAGCAAATGCAAATCACAGGCTCAATTCCATCCCGCGAGAATATGATGCACCAGCTCCTTCAAATGTGACGAAATTGTGAAGCACAGGAGCACGAATTTCAAAAAAAACGCTGGTCGCCAATGTTGCGCAACAGAATTCAAAAATCGACAGCTACCGTTTGATACGTATGGATACATCCGTGTCAAAGGGAGAAAGCCATGGCAAACTACAGTCCACAACACTTTGAGCCTCGGGCCAAGGCCGTCAACGTCAAGGGCGTTGCCAACCGCGCCGTCGCAACCGTTTTGACGGCGGGCCTCATCGCTCAGCCGCTCATGTCGCCGCTGGCGGCAATCGCCGCACCGTCAACCGATAACGGCGATTCTGTTCAGGGGGGGGGTAGTTCTGTAGAGAATACCGTTGCCGCCGGTAACCAAGCGGTCGTAAAGACGGCTGCCCAGCTGGCCGAGGAGTCGGCAAAGCAGCTCAAGGACGCTCAGGCCGCCTACGATGCCGCCCAGAAGAAGGCCGACGCGGCGGGCCAGTCTCAAAAGCAGGCGCAGCAGCAAAAGAATCAGGCCTCGCAGGCTGTGAGCGACAACGAAATCGAGCAGAACGCAGCAGAAGTCGCCGCGCTCCAGGAGAAGATTGACGAGCTCAAAGCCGCCGTCGAAAAGACCGAGCAGCAGCAGAAGAAGCTGGGCGACCTGAACGATCAGCTCGAACAGGCCAACACGAGTGTCGAGGATAAGACCCAGGCGCTCAAGGACGCCAAGGCAAAGCAGGATGAGGCCAAGAAGGCCCTCGATGATGCCCAGGCCAAGCTCGAGGCCATGGGTATGGACGAGTACGAGGTCGCCAAGAAGGCCGTCGAGGACGCGCGGGCAAAGCTCGATGACGCCAATAAGGCCGTTACTACTGCACAGGACAATCTGGACCAGGCCAAGGCTGCCGAGGCCAGCGCCCAGCAGGAAAAGCAGAATACCGAGGCAGCTTTGACGACTGCCCAGGCCAAGAAGCAGGAGACTGCCGCTGCTCTCGCAGCCGCAACCACCGCGCGCGATAACGCCCAGCAGAAGTTCAACCAGGCGCAGGCCGCGCTCGATGCTGCCGTCTCGGGTACGGGTGTTGACCTGAGTGCGCTTGAGGCCGCCATGAACGCTGCTGCTGGTGAGCTTAAGACCGCGCAGGCGGAGCTCAATGCCGCGACGGATGCCGAC
>USMR01000278.1 GCA_900555815.1 uncultured Collinsella sp. | reverse complement strand
CGCCATACGAAAAGCCCTGGTTATAGTTGCCATGGCTCTCATATTTGGTGAAGTACTTCATCTCGGGAGTCACGTTGACAAACGAAACGCCCTGGACCGACCTCAGCACGCCCGAGAAGGACTGTTGGGTGTAAAGGCCCTTATCGATATCGGTGGCATCCGAGGCAACGCCCGGCGTGGGCTCCTCGGCGGCGGCGGGTGCCGGCGCGGAAACGGCACCAAACGAAAGCGCCAGCGTCAGGCCCGCGACAATCGCAGAATGCTTGGGCTGCATAAGATCCTCCCTGCATTGGTGTAGTTAAAGTGCAGTTTGCAAAGATAGATTTAAGTATTGCAGCTCGCCCGTTATTGCACAACAACCCCTCGGTAAACGGCAACAACCCTCCGCGAAATCTTAAGGAATTGCGGTCAACCTACAGCTTAATGTCAAAGTTGATCTCGGGGACGGCGGCCAGGTCGGCCAACGTCACGCCGTCGACGTACTTTTCGATCACGTCGTCCAGACCGCGCCAGAACTTGACGGTCGAGCACAAATCGCTGCGGGTGCAGCTGTTGTCGATGCCGTCGCACGCCACTGGAGCCGTGCTGCCCTCGACGGCACGCAGGATGTCGCCGGCGCGCACCTCGGCCGGATCCTTGGCCATCATGTAGCCGCCGCCCTTACCGCGCACGCTCTTAAGCAGGCCCGCTTTCATAAGCGGACGAACCAGATACTACACAAACTATTGTGAGATATGCTCGCGGTCGGCGACCTCGCGCAGGGCGATCTTGCCCCCGGCATCACCAAGCGCTGCGATATAGATCATCAGTCGGAGGGCATAGCGGCCCTTAGAGGAAATGAGCATACCTACCCTCCCATCGTTGCTGGGACAACATAACCAGGTTTGTTGTCCCAAATTTAAAGCAAGTGGGACAAACACAACAGGTTATTTTGTCCCAGAATTTGAAAAGTCGAGTGGATTAGTCGGGTTTTCCCTTGACTAACGCCGAACCCATAGTAACTTTATTCCGAGAAGATTCCTAGGGTTTAGTACACCTATGAGTACACCATATACAGAGAGGGACAGCATGAGCGCAAATCCGCTGCTTTCCATCGAAGGTCTGACCGCCTCCGTGGACGAGAAGACCATCCTCCACAACGTCAACCTTAACGTCGCCGCCGGCGAGACCCACGTGCTGATGGGACCCAACGGCGCCGGCAAGTCCACCCTCGGCCACCTGGTCATGGGCGACCCTGTTTACACGGTCAACGACGGCCGCATCGTCTTTGACGGCCAGGACATCACCGAGCTCACCACCGACAAGCGTTCGCGCGCCGGCCTGTTCCTGAGCTTCCAGGCTCCGGTCGAGATCCCGGGCGTGCCGCTGTCGAGCTTTTTGCGCGCCAGCATCGCCGGCCGCCCCGGCCTGGAGATGAAGGGCAAGGAGTTCCGCCGTCGCGTCAAGGAGCTCGCGGCCGAGCTCAACATGGACACCGCCTACCTCAACCGCGAGCTGGGCGTGGGCTTCTCGGGCGGCGAGAAGAAGAAGGTCGAGATGCTCCAGCTCCTGCTGCTGCAGCCCAAGCTCGCCATCCTGGACGAAACCGACTCCGGCCTGGACGTCGACGCCCTGTCCACCGTCAGCCACGGCATGGACGCCTACCGCAAGAGCTGCGACGGCTCCATGCTCATCATCACACACAACACGCGCATCCTGGAGCACCTGGATGTCGATCGCGTCCACGTTATGGTCAAGGGCCACATCGTGCGTGAGGACGACGCCTCGCTGATCCCCTGGATCGACAAGAACGGCTTTGAGACCTTCGAGCGCGAGGCCGCCGAACAGCGCGCCCAGGCCGAGACCGCCGCTGCCGAGCAGCAGGCGTAAAGGGGCGACGCAATGACCAAGAACCGCACCGAGGTCGCGGACATCGACCGCAGCCTCTACGACTTCACCTATGGCGAGGAGGGATTCGAGCGCCTCGACGCCGGCATCACGCCCGACATCGTGCGCGAGATCAGCGCCAAGAAGAACGAGCCGCAGTGGATGCTCGACCTGCGCCTCAAGTCCCTCGAGATCTTCAACCGCTTCCCCAATCCGACGTGGGGCCCCTCCATCGAGGGCCTAGACATGGACAACATCGTCACCTACGTCAAGCCCAACACCGACCAAAAGCACGACTGGGAGTCGGTGCCCGACGACATCAAGAACACCTTTGAGCGCCTAGGTATCCCCGAGGCCGAGCGCAGCTACCTAGCGGGCGTCGGCGCGCAGTACGACTCCG
>USMR01000277.1 GCA_900555815.1 uncultured Collinsella sp. | reverse complement strand
CTACAAGTGGCGCCTGATGCGTGCCAACGGCGTCGACGAGCGTTTTATCACTGGCGACGCCCCTGCTCGCGAGAAGTTCCAAAAGTGGGCCGAGACCCTGGGTCGCTGCGTCGGCAACCCCGTCTTTGAGTGGAGCCACCTGGAGCTTAAGCGCTACTTTGGCTACGAGGGCGTCCTCAACGGCAAGACTGCCCAGGAGGTTTGGGACCTTGCCAACGCTAAGCTCGCCGAGACCAGCTTCACCTGCCGCAACCTGATCAAGCAGTCCAACGTTCGCATGATCTGCACTACTGACGACCCCGCCGACAGCTTTGAGTGGCACAAGAAGATTGCAGCCGACGACAGCTTTGACGTTCAGGTCGTTCCCGCCATGCGCCCCGATACCGCTTTGCGCATCGAGCGCGGCCAGGAGTTTGCCGACTACTGCAAGCACCTTTCCGAGGTTGCCGGCGTTGAGGTCAGCGACTTCGAGGGCATGAAGGCTGCCATTTCCAAGCGCTACGACATTGCTCACGAGCTGGGCTGCCGCGCCTCCGACCACGCACTCGACTACGTTATGTACGTCCCGGCTACCGCCGACGAGATCGAGGCCATCTTTGCCAAGGGCCTGGCTGCTGAGCCGCTCACCGAGGAAGAAGTCCTCAAGTACAAGACTGCCTTTATGCAGTTCGTTGCCGGTGAGTATGTCCGTCTGGGCTGGGCCATGCAACTGCACTTTGGCTGCAAGCGCGACAACAACCGCGCCATGTTCGCCAAGCTCGGTCCCGACACCGGCTACGACTGCATCTCCAACTACACGCCGTCCGACCAGCTCGCCGATTTCCTCAACTCCATCCAGGAGACCTGCGGCCTGCCCAAGACCATCCTGTACAGCCTGAACCCCATCGATAACACCATGATCGATACCGTCATGGGTTGCTTCCAGGAGGCTCCGACCGCCGGTAAGATCCAGAACGGCTCCGCCTGGTGGTTCAACGACAACGAGGTCGGCATGCGCGAGCAACTCACGGCTCTGGCTAACGAGGGCGTGCTGGGCAACTTTGTGGGCATGCTTACCGACTCCCGCTCCTTCCTGTCCTATCCGCGCCACGAGTATTTCCGCCGCATCCTGTGCCGTCTGCTGGGCGAATGGGTGGAGGATGGCCGCTTCCCGCAGGATTACGACATCCTCGGCGAAATCGTCCGTGGCATCTCCTGCGACAACGCGCGCAAGTATTTCGCGTTCCCCACGAAGTAAGCGGATTTATACTATTTTGCATAGTATTGCATGTCATGCAGAGGGTTTCGCGCCTGCGGGTGCGACCAAAGGGCAATGAAAACAGACGAAGTCTGCGATCGCCCTTTGGAAACCTTCGGCGCCGCAACTATGTGGGTTAAGACAGGGTATCGAAAGCCGTAGGGAAGGTATCTGCTTGCACCTTAGCAGTATTATCAATTAACACGCGAGACCAGTAGGCAAGTGCGCTCAACTCAATCGCGCGAAAGGGTCAAGGGAGGAACTCCCTTGCAGGGTCAAGGGACAGCGTCCCTTGTGGGGTCTGGGGCAACGCCCCAGCGCCTCTCATTAGCCGGACAGTTCAAAAGACTGCCCGGTTTTTTGAATGGTACGAAAGAAATGCGGCGGATGGTTGCACTTTTGCACGATTTGACGTATAATAAATGCATTCCGGGAGACTGGAAAATGCACCTTTCAAAGGAGAATTTGCTATGTATCGCAAAAATGCGTGGGAAAACCTCGCGGAGGACGAAAAGGAACAGCTTTCCGCCTTCGCAAAGGATTATATGGCATTCCTGAACAACGGCAAGACCGAGCGTGAGTGCGTCGCGGAGGGCGTGCGTCAGGCGGAAGCAAAGGGCTTCAAGAACCTGATGGACGTCGTCAAAAACGGCGAAACGCTCAAGGCGGGCGACCGCGTTTATCGTGCGTGGATGAATAAGGATATCATGCTCTTCATCATCGGTGAGAAGCCGATGGAGTGCGGCATGAACATTCTGGGCGCGCACATCGACTCGCCCCGCATTGACATCAAGCAGAATCCGCTGTATGAGGATGAGCACCTTGCGTACCTCGACACGCACTACTACGGCGGCATCAAGAAGTACCAGTGGGTGGCGCTGCCGCTGGCGCTCCACGGCGTTGTTGTCAAGAAGGACGGCACGACCGTCACGCTGAATATCGGTGATAAGCCCGGCGACCCTGTCTTCTACATCTCTGACCTGCTGATTCACCTTGCCGCTGATCAGATGGGCAAGACCGCCGCAAAGGTGAT
>USMR01000276.1 GCA_900555815.1 uncultured Collinsella sp. | reverse complement strand
GGCCGGCCCCGACAGAGGGGAGGCGCCGCGCGCTCGGGCGGCGCGCCAGGGAGATAGTGGACGAGATAGTCGAGAAGCGCGGCCTCAAGAAGGAGTAACATCGGAGCTTGCAGCGACGGACCTCAGGACACTCTTACACCACGTCTGCGCGCGCCACCCGAGATCCTTCCAAATTGAGCCGCTTTGTCTCAAAGCCGAATCAAATTAACGTACAGCTGTTGCGTAATTATCACAAAATAGACCTCTAGAAATGTTGCCGCCTTTGTGACAGTACTCATATTTGCCGTTTTTTGCCCACTGGGGTTTCGGGCATACGAAATATCGGCATTGGATCCGTAAAAACAGCCTGCCGGCGGACTCGCCAGCTCGCTAAAAACGCTCCGCGTATTCTTTACGCTCGCTCTTTCGCGGGTCCAAGTCCCCGCGATGGGCCCATAACAAAAAAGCCCCCATTGCTGGGAGCCCTTTCATTCAATGGTGCGGGCGAAAGGACTTGAACCTTCATGGGGTTGCCCCCATACGGACCTGAACCGTACGCGTCTGCCAATTCCGCCACGCCCGCGTGCAGGAATTAGAATAACGGAGCGCCAGCGCGAACGCAAGAACTATTTTTGAAAAAGTTTACGAGCGTTATTGCGTATACATTTGAGGGCCCTCACAGCCCCATCATGAATTTAGCATGCGTCCTCTTCATGCCGTGATTCTCGTAAAACCGGTGAGCACCCAAACGTGCGGCATTTGAGGTCACCTCGATTACCTCGCAGCCCTGCTCTCGTGCACACGCAATGGCCCTCTCAAGCAGCAGTGTCCCGCGTCCACCACCACGGTATCCCTTGTCAACCACGAGCTCGCAAATCTCGGCCACGGGGTGTTCATGGTGAAGCTGCCGCTCGACGCGCACGTTCACAATCCCGACAACGTCATCCTCTTCGAGCACAAAAGCGAAAAATGGCTGTCGGGCAAGCTGCCAGGCAAAACGCTTACAGAACGTCAATCGGTCAAACCGAGTGTCCTCGAGCTGGCACATGAGCTCGTACACCGCGTCGGTATCGACAACAGTCGCCATTCGAACTGTCATCTCCGGACCCCCTAAGCAAGCAGGCGTTCTTGGTCGAACAGCTGCGCGACGGACTCGCCGGCTTCATCCGGCGTGATGAAACAAGACCCGACGCACTCGGGGGCGCCATAGCGCCCATGGTAATCGCTACCGCCGGTGCACACGATTCCGTACTGCCGTGCAAGTCTAAAGGCCTCTTCGGTCGCAACGGCATCGTTATCGGGATGAAACGCCTCGATGCCCATCAGACCTGCCTTAACAAGTTCGGGGATAGCCCCCCACGAGTCCATCTGCTGGGGATGTGCGAGCACGGGCACGCCTCCCTGTTCGCGAGCAGCCCGAACAACTGTAAGTGCGTCGGGATAGGAAATGTCGCGCTCGGCAATACCGCCATTTTTAAATAGCCGACGATAAACGCACTGATATTCGCCATCTCGATAGCCCAGCCCCGTAAGCGCCTGCATGACATGCTGTTTGTAGACACCAGTACTTGCCCGCGAGACTTCGACCACGTCGGCCACCGATGCTTTTCGCCCGCAGGGGGCCATCCCTTTACGTTCGAGCGTCCATGCCTGCCACAGGGTGTTGGCAGTACGGCGGGCAAGCGTTTCGTTTACCAAGAGCTCAAGCGGGCCAGATTCATCCGCCGTAGCCGCGAGGCCGTAGCAAAGAATCTGAATCTTGCGTCCGGTTTCCGAGTCAATGCAAGAAGCCTCAACGCCCGCAATCACGGGAAAACCCATCTTGCGGGCTTCGGCGCGTACGGATGACAGCTGGCGCAAACTGTCGTGATCGGTAATGGCAATACCCGAAAGACCCCGCTCACGAGCCTCGGCAATCAATGCCTGCACCGATTGAGAACCATCAGAATAAACCGAATGCGTATGCAGATCAAATGACCCCTGCACGGATCTATGTTCCTGCATCCGTCCCTCCTATGCCTGGACAAACCCACCAGTCTGCATGTTGTACTCACGATCGCAAACGCCTTCCATGAACTCCAAATCATGGAAGATGCCCAGCATCGTAGTACCTCCGGCCTTGAGTTGCTCAATCAAATCGCGGACTCTGACCTTGCTCGCGTTATCGAGGCTGGCAGTCGGCTCATCCAACAGTAATAGACGTGGACGACGCACCATAGCGCGCGCGATGTTGAGCCTGAGCTTCTCACCACCCGAGAACGTATTGGGATACAGGTCCCACAGGGGCTTGGGGAAGTC
>USMR01000275.1 GCA_900555815.1 uncultured Collinsella sp. | reverse complement strand
GCCGTGAATGAGCACGCCGTGGTCGTGCAGCACGGCAACGACCGCCGGCAAAAACGAATCTGCCACGGCACGGTCGACCAGCAGCGACTCGGCGGCATTGCACACGCCTACGCGCTGGGTCTTGGCATTAACGATAATATTGAGCGCCTTATCAAAGTCGGCGGATTCATGCACGTAGATGTGGCAGTTGCCAGTGCCCGTCTCGATCACCGGCACAAGCGACTCGCGCACGCAGCGCTGGATAAGGCCTGAACCTCCGCGCGGAATGAGTACGTCAACAATGCCGCGGAGCTTCATGAGCTCGCCAGTGGCCTCGCGGTCGGTGGACTCGATCATCGACACGGCCTCGCGCGGGAAGCCCTTGGCCTCGAGCGCATCGGCCAGCAGCTCGGCGATCATGGCACACGAGTGATAGGCCAGCGAGCCGCCGCGCAGAATGCAGGCGTTGCCGGTACGGATGCAGATGCCTGCGGCGTCGGCCGTCACGTTGGGGCGCGCCTCGTAGACCATAGCGACCAGGCCCAGCGGAACACTCACACGGGTCAGGTCCACGCCGCTTGCAAGCACGCGGTGGTCGAGCACGCGGCCCACGGGATCGGGCAGCTCGGCGAGCTTTTCCAGGCCGGCGGCCATGCCCTCGACGCGCTCAGGCGTCAGCAGCAGGCGATCGAGCAGTCCGGCCGAAGTGCCCGCATCGCGCGCGGCGGACATGTCGAGCTCGTTGGCGGCGACGATGGAGTCGACACCGTTGCGCAGTGCTGCGGCCATGGCGCGCACGGCCTCCTGGCGCTGCTCATCGCTCGCCGTGGCAAGCGAGGCCGACGCTGCCTTGGCGGCAACGGCAAGATCGTGGACATACGTGGCTATATCGACCGACATGGGCGGCCCTTTCTCCTAGAAGTTTGCAACCATGGTAGCCGATTTGTGCATGGCCTCGCCCGCGGCGGTAGAATTGGTCAACCCGAAACACCGCAACGAACGGAAGACTCACATGGCCCTCATCACTTCGTACCACGTCCCCGGCCTTTACGTCGAGGATCACAGCATCGACGTCCCCCTTGACTGGCGCGGCCTGGAGCCGATGCTCCTGGCCGTCGGCAGCACCATGCGCCGCGGCGCTATGCCGGCACCCATCGCCGGCGCGCCCGAGAGCATCAAGCTCTTCTACCGCGTGGTTTGCGCGCCCGACCGCATCAACGACGATCTGCCACTGCTCCTGTTTTTGCAGGGCGGCCCCGGCGGCGAGAGCCCGCGTCCGCTGTCGCCCACAAGCGACGGCTGGATCGAGGAGGCCGTCAAGCACTTCCGCGTGGTCCTTCCCGACCAGCGCGGCACCGGACGCAGCAGCTGCGTGGACGGACGCACGATCAAGGCACTGGGTGATCGCGCAACGGCCGCCGGCGCCGATACAGCACGCTCGCAGGCGGACTTCCTCAAGCGCCACCTCGCCAGCTCCATCGTGCGCGATTTTGAGTACCTGCGCCTAGTGGGCTTTGGAGGCAAGCCGTGGGTCACGCTCGGCCAAAGCTACGGCGGCTTTTTGACGCTGAGCTATCTGTCGCTCTTCCCCGAGGGCGTGGCGGCGAGCTTTACCTGCGGCGGCATCCCCCACGTGCCGGCGAGCGCCAGCGAGGTCTACGCGCACACCTTCCCGCGCATGGCCGCCAAGACGCAGCAGTATTACGACCGCTACCCCGCCGACGTCGAGCGCGTGGCAGCCCTGGCCGATGCGCTCGAAGCACAGAAGCCCGTGCTGCCCGACGGCTCGCCGATGACGGTCGAGCGCCTACAGCTCATGGGCAGCGACTTTGGCATGAAGCCGAGCTTTGAACGCATGCATTGGATTATCGATCACGCTTTTGTTGATGGCGACGGCGCGCTGACCTGCGACGCCTCGGTATCTGACAGCTTTTTGATGCGCGCCTTCGAGCGCACCAACACGCGCACGAATCCGCTGTATTGGACGCTGCAGGAGTTCATATACGCCGACGGTGACACTATGCCCATTGGCTGGGCCGCGGCTGAAGAGAAGGCTCACCGCGCCGAGTTCGACACCCTCGCGCGCCCGCTCATGTTTACCGGCGAGGCCATGTTCCCGTGGATGTTCGAGCAGATGCCCGAGCTCAAGCCCTTCAAGCCCGCCATGGACCTGCTGATGGAAGACACCAGCTGGGACAAGATCTACGACCCGCAGCGACTGGCGTGCAACGAGGTGCCCCTGCAGGCCGCGGTGTATTTCGACGACAAGAACGTGGATTCTGGCCTGCAGCTAGATACC
>USMR01000274.1 GCA_900555815.1 uncultured Collinsella sp. | reverse complement strand
CCTCGCCGGTCTTGCCCGAGACACACACGGCATCATCGGCAGGGATCGCCAGGTCATCCTCGATCTCGGTCTTAACCTCGTCGGGATGAGCCGAGGGCAGGTCAATCTTGTTGATGGCCGGCACAATGTCCAGATTGGCGTTCATGGCGAGCGTCGCGTTGGAGACGGTCTGCGCCTCGACGCCCTGCGTGGCGTCGACGACAAGCACCGCACCCTCGCAGGCGGCAAGCGAACGCGAGACCTCATAGGTAAAGTCCACGTGGCCCGGCGTATCGATCAGGTTGAACTGATACGTCTCGCCATCGTCGGCGTCATAGGAGACGCGAACGGCATTGGACTTGATCGTGATGCCGCGCTCGCGCTCAATATCCATGGTATCGAGCAGCTGCGACTCCATGTCGCGCTCGTCGACGGTATGGGTGAGCTCGAGGATGCGGTCACTAATCGTGGACTTGCCATGGTCAATGTGCGCAACGATCGAGAAGTTGCGGATGTGGGAAATGTCAATTGAAGTATCCATGCGGACTATCTTACCCGAGCGGTACAAAAAATGGAGCCTGTTCCATAAAACAGGCTCCATTTATGCGCGTAATCTGTGTGGTGTGAAATTTACAACTTAGGCGTTGATGCTGTTCACGAGCTTGGCAAGACCGGACTTGCGGTTGGAAGCCTGGTTCTTGTGGATAACATGCTTGGCGGCAGCCATGTCGAGACGCTTGGTGACGGTCTTGAGGGCAGCCTGGGCCTTCTCGGCGTCGCCCTCGGCGACGGCGGACTGGACGTGCTTGGTCAGCGTCTTGAGCTCGGACTTGACAGCCTTGTTACGCATGCGAGCTGCCTCATTGGTGCGGATACGCTTCTTCTGAGACTTGATGTTTGCCACTTCTGGAGTTCCTTTCGAGTTCCTTGCAAAAAATGTATGACACCTCTGAGACACGGTGAGGTCATGCAAGCGCCTACTATAGCACGCTCCCCCTCAAAGGGATAGAACGAATTTGTCAAATAGGCAGGTATCATCACGATTTTCTCAAGATGTTCGTAATCCAGAGCAAAAGCGCGGTCTGGGAATCAGCCGAACCCTTCAATGCGAGCTCCACATCGACCGCGCCCTCGAGCGCGGCAACGAGCTCGGTCATCGAAAAACGACGCGCCCAGGTCAGGTGATTCTTGACCTGCCAAGACTGGAGCTTGAGCGTCGCGGCAAGCTCGCGGCCCTGTCCACGCGCATCGAGTGCCTTGGCGACGATAAGCTCGCGAATGCGTCCGCACAGCAGCGTGTAGGTCCACACATAGCTCTTGGTGGGTAACAGCCCAAAGAGCTCAAGCGAGCGGCGCATATCACGAGCCGAGACCGCGTTGAGAAAATCCCAGGGCTGGACTTCGGCCGTGCGCACGATCCAGCGTTCCACATCGGCAAGCTCAATTTGCGGCGCCTCGACCATCTGGGCAAGCTTGGCCAAGTCGTTATCGAGCATGCGAGTGTTCTCACCCGAGCGCGAAACGAGCTCCTCGGCGGCCGCCGTCGAGATGGACTTTCCGTGCTGCGTCGCCATCTGCTGCACGCGGCGCGGGAGCTCCCAGCGCTTGGTGCCCGAACAGTCGATCACGGCCTTCTTGTCAATCTTGGCGATTGCCTTGTACAGGCGCGTGTTCTTGGCAAGCGAATCGGCGATGATGAGGCAAACCGTCGTGGGGCTGGGACTCGCCAGATACTCGACAAGCGGCTCGGAGATCGCTTTGACGAGTTTTGAGCAGCCGTCAAGGATTACCAGGCGAAACTCGCTGCCCATGGGAAAGGTGTTAAGCGACCCGATAATCGACTCGATATCGGGGTCTTTGGTCATATCGCGCTCGTCGAGGTTGAACTCGACCATGCCCGTCTTTTCCAGACGAGCCTTCATACGCGAGACGGCGTGGTCGCGTTTGACTCCGTCGGTACCGACGATCAGATACGCCGGCAAAAGACCGGTTTCGGACATCGCGCTCCCCTCCCGCAGGCTCTCGTGCTCGTACCGTGTCATTCTATCCCACGGGTTGGTCCCACGCCAACGGCAGCATCAAGGTCGCTGACATCGCATGGCAAAACCGGTTGCAGTCGGCGAGACAGTGATATCTCCCTGTTCGATGGTGCATGCGAACGCGCCACCCGCATCGCGAACGGCATCGATGCAGGCATCGGAGGGATGACCGTAGCGGTTGCCCTCGCCCGCACTCGCGATAGAGAGCTCGGGCTTAAGCGTTTCCAGTAGGTCAGTGTCGACGGAAACTTTTGAGCCGTGATG
>USMR01000273.1 GCA_900555815.1 uncultured Collinsella sp. | reverse complement strand
CTGGTGGGCAAACTGAGTCCCGGTGAGGACGATCATCCTAAAGCCCAGCGCGCTCAGCACGGTCATACGCTCCGCATCCGACGCACTGCGCTGTTTATCAAGATGGTCCGAGCCGTTGTATTCAATCCCCGTACCGCTCGCAGGCGCATATACGTCGATCTCGAAATACCCGGCCTTTGCGAGATACTTGAACTCGTTGGGAACATCGACCCGATGGTTGAGCTCGACCTTGGCGTATCCCAGCCCGCCCTGGGAACGTTTTGCTACGATCATGATTGCGGTGGCCGTCTCCATGGGCGACCGCGCGCCATCGTGCACGCGCTTGAGCACGGCGGCCGCGCGTATAGCCCCCTGACGAGATCGGTTCTCGTTGCAATAAACAATCAAGTCGGCAACGGTGTGCCTCTGCCCCATCTCGATATAATCGCCTGTCGACAGATGATTCAAATGGTAACGGGCGCAGATTTCATACCCATATTCCAGCTGCTCGGGCTCGCTCATCCACGAACCCGCCTGGACAAAACACATGGCCTCATCAACCACCAGAAGGCCCTCTGCCACCTCGATAAGATGGTCTGGAGGTACCGGCGCTCCAAACACGTGGCACCTAAATCCAGCCGGCGTCGAGCGCTCAAAATCGAAGTTGACGAGCGTGTCGACATGATCGAGCTCTTCTCGTGGAATACCAAGCGAGACCAGATAGTCGGCAACGATCCCGACTGCCGTTGAAGCCCTCAGCCCCTTGGCATCGAGTCCCAATTTGGGCAGGCCCGCGGTCGGCTCCGCCTCGTTAGCAAGCGAGTCCTCATCGTATAGGCTGCTTGCTCGCGAGAGCGGCTCGGACGGGCGCGCCACGTTGTGGTACAGCCAGGCAGTCTTATGGGACAGGACGATCGGCAGGTCCATGAGCCCTCCAATGGAGTCGGATAACCAACCTTATTCCCCTGCCCACGAGTCCGCACACCTTCGTGCGCAAGAAAGCGATTCCGCCCGTTCGAGTGGCAGAAAAACCATCACAACATTCGATGCTTTTCCCGATTTTGGCGAAAAACGTCGAATGTTGTGATGGTTTGAAGCGAGGGGCACGGAGGACCAAAGCATCGTGCTCGGGGCGTGACTTTTTTCGCCCCACTGCCAACATAAACCTTGACTCTACAATCGTTGTAGGGTTTTCACTACACTGGTACGCAAACAAACCCAGTCAGAAAGTGCCCCGCCCATGGAACACGACCTCACACGCGGCAATGTCCTTAAGACCATCGCGGTCTTTGCCCTGCCTTATATGCTCTCGTACTTTTTGCAGATGCTCTACGGCATGGCCGATCTGTACATGATGGGGCAGTTCAGCGGCGCCGCCGGCATCACCGCCGTGGGCAATGGCGCGCAGACGCTCTATATCATTACCGTGACGCTTGTGGGCCTGGCCATGGGAACGACGGTTATCGTCGGCCACGCCGTGGGCTCGCGTCGCTTCGACCGTGCCGAGACCGCCATCGGCAACACCATCACGCTCTTTATGGGTGTCTCGGTGGTGCTGGCCGTTGTCCTGCTTGCGCTGTGCCCGCAGGTTGTGGCGCTCATTGGCACGCCGGCCGAGGCGGTCGAAGGAACCGCCGCCTACCTGCGTATCTGCTTTGTCGGCATTCCGTTTATCGCCGCGTACAACATTCTTTCGGCCATCTTTCGCGGACTGGGCGATTCGCGCTCGCCCATGTACGTGATTGGCGTGGCATGCATCATCAACATCGCGCTCGACTTTCTGTTTATCGGACACATGGGGCTCGGCCCCGTGGGTGCGGCGCTCGGCACGGTAACCGCCCAGACGGCAAGCGTTGTCCTCGCGCTCGTGTGGCTCAAGAGCCGCCGCACGAACATCCACGTTAAGCGCAGCGACCTGCGCCCCCAGCCCGAGGTGCTCGGCAGCATTCTTAAGATCGGCGTGCCCGTGGCCGTGCAGGACGGCTGTATCCAGGTGGCGTTTATGTTTATCACCGTCATCGCCAACCACCGAGGGCTCGTCGACGCCGCCGCCGTGGGCCTGGTCGAGAAGATGATCAGCTTTTTGTTCATTGTGCCGAGTTCCATGGGCGCCACCGTCAGTGCGCTCACGGCACAAAACGCCGGTGCGGGCAAGGGCGACCGCGCGCGTCAGGTGCTCAAGGACGCCATGACGATCTCGGTGGTGTACGGCTGCCTGATCACGGTGCTGATGTGGCTAGTGGCGCCGACGTTTATTGGCTTTTTTGCCAAGGACCCCGCGGTGGTCGCGGCCGGTACCGGCTATATGCACAGTTAT
>USMR01000272.1 GCA_900555815.1 uncultured Collinsella sp. | reverse complement strand
CTCTCGTCGGCGAAGAAGCGGTCGCTCTCGGGCACGGTCAGGTGCACGTCGGCCTCCAGGCTCTTGCCGATGACCTTGGCCGCGCGTGCCTCTTCGAGCGCGCCGTTGACGACGGTGCGCACCGCGATGATGTGCTCCCAGCGCGCCATGGTCTCGCTGTCGAGGGCGTAGGCGATGAAGGGCTTGTTCATCTCGTTGAGGACCACGTTGCGCGCGTCGTCATCGCCGGCGTGCGGCATGGCGAGCCAGATCTCGTCGCAGGTGAAAGCGAGGATCGGCGCGAAGAGCTTGGAAAGCGTGTGGAGCGTGAGGTACAGGGCGGTCTGCGCGCTGCGGCGGGTGGCGCTCTCCGCGCCCTCGCAGTACAGGCGGTCCGAGATAGAAGCTCGAGAGCGTGTTCACGCAGAAGTCATTCACCGCATGGGTGATGATGTGGAACTCATAGTCGCAGTAGGACTGCTCGGCCTTCTCGATGAGCTCGTTGAGCTTGGTGAGGAGCCAGCGGTCGAGCACGGGCATATCCTCGGGCTTGGTCAGCTTTTCGGGGTCGAAGTCGACAAGGTTGTCGAGCATGAACTTGCAGGTGTTGCGGAACTTGAGGTAGTTCTGGCTGAGCTGCTTGAAGATCTCCTTCGAGCAGCGGACGTCCGCGTGATAGTCCGCGCTGGCGGCCCACAGGCGCAGAATGTCCGCGCCGTTCTCGTTGAAAATGTCGGCGGGATCGACGCCGTTGCCGAGGCTCTTGTGCATCGCGCGGCCCTCGCCGTCCACGGTCCAGCCGTGGGTGACGCACTCCTTGAAGGGAGCGCCCTCGCCGAACGCGCCCACGGCGGTCAGCAGGGAGGACTGGAACCAGCCGCGGTACTGGTCGAGGCCCTCGAGGTACATCGTGGCGGGCCAGAAGCCCTGATCCTTCTTCATGGACGCGAAGTGCGTGGAGCCGGAGTCGAACCAGCCGTCAAGCGTGTCCTCCTCTTTGGTAAAGCCGACGTTCTTGCCGCAGTGCGGGCAGGTGAAGCCCTTGGGCAGGATATCGGCGGCATCCGTATCGAACCAGGCGTTGGAGCCCTTTTCGGCAAAGAGGTCAGAGACGGCCTTGATGGTCTCGTCGGTGCAGATGGGCTTGCCGCAGTCCTTGCAGTAGAACACCGGGATAGGCAGGCCCCAGCGGCGCTGGCGGCTGATGCACCAGTCGGTGCGCTCCAGGACCATGGAGCGCAGGCGGTCCTTGCCCCAGGAGGGCACCCAGCGCACGTCCTCGCAGGCGGCGATGGCGTCGTCCTTGAAGGACTCCACAGAGCAGAACCACTGGGGAGTGGCACGGAAGATGATGGGCTTCTTGCAGCGCCAGCAGTGCGGATAGCTGTGCACGATCTCTTCGGAAGCGAAGAGGGAACCGGCCTCCTTCATGTCGTTCAGGATGACGGGGTTGGACTCATCGGTCTTCATACCGGCGTACTTGCCGGCGTAGTCCGTGTGGCGGCCCTGGTCGTCCACGGGCACCACCATGTCCATGCCGTAGCGCAGGCAGGTCTGATAGTCGTCGGCGCCGAAGCCGGGGGCGGTGTGGACGCAGCCGGTACCGGAGTCCATGGTGACGTAGTCCGCCAGCACCAGGCGGCTGGTCTTGGGCAGGAAGGGATGGCTGGCCAGCATATTCTCATAGAAGGAGCCGGGGTGGGTCTCCACGATCTCATAGCTGTCGAAGCCGCCGATGCCCATGACCTTCCCCGTCAGAGCCTCGGCCATGATATACAGCTCGCCGTTGGGGGCCTTCACCACGGCGTAGCTCTCGTCGGGGTGCAGGGCGATGGCCAGGTTGCCGGGCAGGGTCCAGATGGTGGTGGTCCAGATGACGAAGCTCAGCTTGCTCTTGTCCAGGTGGGAGAGCTTGCCCAGGTCGTCGTTCATGGGGAACTTCACATACACCGTGGTGCAGGGGTCGTCCTGATACTCGATCTCGGCCTCGGCCAGGGCGGTCTCGTCGTGGGGGCACCAGTACACGGGCTTGAGGCCCTTGTAGATGTGGCCGTTTTTATACATCTGGCCGAAGACACGGACCTCCCGGGCCTCGAAGCCCGGGTCCATGGTCTTGTAGGGGTGCTCCCAGTCGGCCACCACGCCCATGCGCTTAAAGCCCTCCCGCTGGACGTCGATATAGTGGTCGGCGAACTGGTGGCAGGCGGAGCGGAACTCCGCCACGCTCATGGCCTTGTGGTTGCGCTTGTTCTGCTTGATGATGGCGGACTCAATGGGCATGCCGTGGTTATCCCAGCCGGGGATATAGGGGGTGTAATAGCCCCGCATGGCATA
>USMR01000271.1 GCA_900555815.1 uncultured Collinsella sp. | reverse complement strand
ATCATCGCGGTCTACAGGGCTAACGATATGGCACCGTGGGGACACATGTATGTCAATCCTGGTCTAACAGAGCCTTAAATAATCATTCTGAGAACGGAGCCTTGTCGCTGAGTAGTCAATTTGGGACGGGGCTATTTTAGCTGCCCCGACCGTCAATCAACCTAACCGTCGTGCCAACAGCCGGGGTAGCTAAAATAGCCCCGTCCCAAATTGACTACTCGCCAACTGCATACATGGCAGACTGATTTTTCAATCCCCGTCCCAGAAAAATCATTATGCATAGAAAGTCATAATTATCATTTCGTAAACATTTCGATGAAATTAACGCCATGGCGCATACTTGCGGTTACAATACCGCGAGGCCTAACTACCAACCTTTAAGCCGGTCCGGAGAGACCGGGAAGGAGAATTATGGCGAACAACCATACTGCGGGCACTGCTGCCCGCACCTTCGCGCCCAGCGAGCTTTGCCAGCGCATGCTGGCCAAAACCAGCAAGGGCACCTGCGGTCCCTGCATCCTGTACCTTGAGGATGGGACCATTTTTTATGGCCGTGCATGCGGTGCCGAGGGTACCGCGACCGGCGAGGTCTGCTTCAACACCTCGCTTGAGGGCTACTTTGAGGTCATGACCGACCCGAGCTATGCCGGCCAAATCGTAACCATGACCTATCCGCAGATCGGTAACTACGGTATCGACGAGACCGACGTCCAATCAGCCTTCCCCGGTGATACCGCCCGCCCCGCGAGCGCTCCTGCCATGCGCGGCATGATCGTCCGCGACATGTGTGCCACGCCTTCCAACTGGCGCTCGGCCGTCAGCGTGCCGGAGTACCTGCGTGCCCACGGCATCGTCGCTATCGAGGGCGTCGATACCCGCGCTCTTGTGCGCCACCTGCGCGACAACGGCTCCAAGATGGGCATTATCTCGACGGAAATCTTTGACGTCGCCGAGCTTGCCGAGCGTCTGACCGCAGCGCCGACGCTGGTGGGCGAGAACCTGGTCAAGACCGTGAGCTGCCCTGAGCCCCACGAGTTTGCAGCTGCCGACCTGCCCGCCACGCATGGCTTTGCGCTTGCCCCTGCCGCCCCCGCCCGCCACAACGTGGTCGCCTACGACTGCGGCGTCAAGCGCGGCATTCTGGAGGGCCTCGTCCGCGCCGGCTGCGACCTTACTGTCGTGCCGTGGGATACGCCCGCGAGTGAGGTGCTCGACATGAATCCCGACGGCGTCTTTTTATCCAACGGCCCCGGCGACCCCGATGCCGTGGTGGAGACCTACGAGCAGGTGCAGCAGCTGATCGGCAAGGTGCCGGTCTTTGGCATTTGCCTTGGTCACCAGATGATCAGCTTGGCGTGCGGCGCCCAAATGGAAAAGCTTAAATTCGGTCACCGTGGCGGTAACCAGCCGGTTATGAACCTGGTGAGCCGTCGCGTGGAGATTACCGCGCAAAACCACGGCTTTGGCCTGCTGTTCCCCAGTCTGGGCAAACTGATCCCGGAGCTTTCCGGCGGCGAGACCGAGCATGCGGCCGACGGCGACCTGCGCGCCTGGGTGCGTCGCGGCATCGCGCCGGTCGTGATGAACGAGTGCTTCGGCCGCATTCGTCTGACGCACGTGAACCTCAACGATGGCACCGCCGAGGGCATCCAGCTGCTCGACGCCCCGTGCTTCTCGGTCCAGTACCACCCCGAGGCCTCGCCCGGCCCCACCGATGCCCACTATCTCTTTACCGCCTTTACGCGACTCATGGACGGCGAGGAGAACTACCTGGACATCGACACCGCGAAGGACCGCCTTGCCGGCTGGAATTTCGCCGAGACTGCCGCGACCGAGACCGAGGAGAACTAACATGCCGAAACGTACTGACATCAAGCGCATCCTCGTCATTGGTTCGGGCCCCATTGTTATTGGCCAGGCCTGTGAGTTCGACTACTCCGGCGCCCAGGCCTGCAAGGTGCTCAAGGAGGATGGCTTTGAGGTCATCCTGGTCAACTCCAACCCGGCGACCATCATGACCGACCCGGGTCTTGCCGACCGCACCTATGTCGAGCCCATCACCGCCGAGTTTATCGAGCGCGTAATCAAGAAAGAGCGCCCGGACGCGCTGCTGCCCACGCTGGGCGGCCAGACCGGTCTGAACGCCGCCGTCGAGCTGGCAAAAGACGGCACGTTGGACAAGTACGGCGTCGAGATGATCGGCTGCGACCTGGCCGCTATCGAGCGCGGCGAGGACCGCAAGCTCTTTAACGAGGCCATGGCCGAGATTGGCCTGGAGGTCGCGCGCTCGGGCTATGCCTACAGCGTGGCCGACGCCGAGGC
>USMR01000270.1 GCA_900555815.1 uncultured Collinsella sp. | reverse complement strand
GCACGATATTGAACGAATGTATGCTATGCGCCCAAATCTTTTGGGCAGAGTGGGAGACAGTATGGTCAAGCTGTACGAGGACGGCATCTACCTGCGTGGCGGCAGCGAGGTTGTGCCTGCGGTCGAGGCTGCCGAGCGCGGTATTACGCAGACGCCCGAGGATGCCAAGCGCGGCACCATCGCGTATTCGATCCTCCAGGCACATAACACGTCGGGTGACCCCGAGGCACTCAAGATTCGCTTTGACGCCATGGCGAGCCACGACATCACCTTCGTTGGCATCATCCAGACGGTGCGCGCCTCGGGCATGGAGCAGTTCCCGCTGCCCTACGTACTCACTAACTGCCACAACTCGCTGTGCGCCGTGGGCGGCACCATCAACGAGGACGACCACGTCTTCGGTCTCTCGGCTGCCAAGAAGTACGGCGGCATCTTCGTCCCGCCGCACATCGCCGTCATCCACTCCTTTATGCGTGAGAACTTCGCCGGCTGTGGCAAGATGATCCTGGGCTCCGACTCGCACACCCGCTACGGCGCTCTGGGCACCATGGCCGTGGGCGAGGGCGGTGGCGAGCTGGCAAAGCAGCTGCTGCGCGACACCTACGACGTTGCCTATCCCGGCGTCGTTGCCATCTACCTCACGGGCGCCCCGCGCCCCGGCGTTGGCCCACACGATGTGGCGCTCGCCATCATCCGCGCCGTCTTTGCCAAGGGTTACGTTAAGAACAGGGTCATGGAGTTCGTAGGCCCCGGCATCGCGAGCATGACGACCGACTACCGCAACGGCGTCGACGTCATGACCACCGAGACTACCTGCCTGTCGAGCATTTGGGCCACCGACGAGGACACGCGCGCATTCCTGACCATGCACGGCCGCGGCGACGACTACCGCGAGCTCAAGCCCGCCGATGTTGCCTACTACGACGGCTGCGTCGAGGTCGATCTGTCGAGCATCAAGCCCATGATCGCGCTGCCGTTCCATCCTTCCAACGGCTTTGAGATCGACGAGCTCAACGAGAACCTCGAGGACATCCTGCACGAGGTGGAGCTCGAGGCCGCCAAGATCGGCGAGGGCAAGACGCACTTTAGCCTGCTCGACAAGATCGTCGACGGCAAGCTGCACGTGCAGCAGGGCGTTATCGCCGGCTGCTCGGGCGGCAACTACGACTCCGTGGTCCAGGCTGCCCAAGTAATAAAGGGAGCCAAAAACGGCTGCGGCGAGTTCTCGCTGTCGGTCTACCCCACGAGCCAGCCCGTGGCACTCGAGCTTACACGCCGCGGCTACATCTACGACCTTATGGAGGCCGGCGCGATTGTGCGCACGGCATTCTGCGGCCCGTGCTTCGGCGCCGGCGACACGCCTGCCAACAACGGCCTTTCGATTCGCCACACCACGCGCAATTTCCCCAACCGCGAGGGTTCCAAGCCGGGTAATGGCCAGCTGAGCGCCGTAGCCCTGATGGACGCCCGCTCCATTGCGGCGACGGCTGCCAACGGCGGCGTCCTGACGCCGGCGACCGACCTGCCCGAGGAGACTTGGGACGAGGCCTGCGAGTACACCTTTGACGACGCGCCGTACAAAAAGCGCGTGTACTGGGGCTTTGGCAAGGCGGAGCCTGCCGACGAGCTGGTCGAGGGTCCCAACATCAAGCCGTGGCCCGCGATGGAGCCTCTCGGCGACGATATCCTGCTCAAGGTGTGCTCCAAGATCATGGACCCGGTCACCACGACTGACGAGCTCATTCCCTCGGGCGAGACGAGCTCCTTCCGCTCCAACCCGCTGGGCCTGGCCGAGTTTACTCTCAGCCGCCGCGATCCGGCCTACGTGGGTCGTTCCAAGGAGGTCGACGCGGTGGAAAAGCGCCGCGTTGCCGGCGAGGCAGCAGGCGACTTGGCGGCGCTCGATGCCGAGCTTGCCGGCGTGTTTGAGGCACTGGCCGGCGCCGGCGTCGCGGCCGATGCCAAGGCGACCGAGTACGGCTCCATGCTCTATGCCAAGAAGCCCGGCGACGGTTCTGCCCGCGAGCAGGCCGCGAGCTGCCAGCGCGTCATCGGCGGCCTGGCAAACATCGTCCACGAGTACGCCACCAAGCGCTATCGCTCCAACGTGATGAACTGGGGCATGATGCCCTTCCAGATGGAGGCCGAGCCCAACTTTGAGGTGGGCGACTACGTCTTTGTGCCGGGTATCCGCGCCGCGCTCGACGGCGATCTGAGGGGCATCGCCGCCTACGTTGTGCGCGCCGACGGCACGGTTGAGCAGATTGAGCTCTATATTGCCGATATGACGGCAGAGGAGCGTGCCATCGTCAAGGCCGGCTGCCTGATCAACTACAAC
>USMR01000269.1 GCA_900555815.1 uncultured Collinsella sp. | reverse complement strand
CGTCGCCCGTCCCAACGCATCCGCACTCGAAAAACCTTTGGCCGCGTCGAGCGCCATCGACATGCAGACGGCATCGGTAAGTGGAGTGGGAATGCCGCGCGCCACGCATTGCTCGCGCATGTCGAGCCCTGGTTTAGGGTCGACTCCCGTCAAGCAGAAGAACAACAGGGCGCCAAGCGCGTAGACGTCGCTGCGCACACTCGTCTGCCCAAACCCATACTGCTCGGGCGGCGCATAGGGTCGCGTGCCAAACTTGACGGTATCGGCATCGGCGCCATCGCGCCATACGCGCGCGATCCCCAAGTCGATAATCACCAGCGATGAAAACGTCAGGCCGTCATCAGGCGTATAGCTGGCACCCGTCACGATGATATTCGACGGCTTGAGGTCGCGATGGATCTCCGGCGCCGACGTCTCCCCCGCCATTGCAAAACCGGCGTGGAGCTCGCCCACGGCATCGCATAGGACAGGATACATTTCGTGCGCATAATCGGGGGTGGCTCCTAGACGGTCCACCAGCGCCCCGAGCGTCTCCCCTTCGATGTATTCCATAACCACGTTGAGCTCGTCGCCCACACGACGACAATCGACGATTCTGGGCAGGTGCTCAAAACGCCTGCCTGCCCGCTGAGCGGCAAACAGACGCTCGTATGCCCCACCGATTTGAGCCGAAGCATCGATGCGTTTACGAACAAAGGGACCGAGCGAACCACCGCCGGTTCCTTCAAAGTACACGAGCTCGGTTGTTTCAACGGACGAGCGCTTAAGTACTCGCTCCACGCGATAGCTGTCGTCGCGATCGAGCGACGCCAGGTGCTCGGCAAGCGCTGCGGTCAGCTCGTCATCGGAATATGTTGGGGTCTGAGTATCCATAGGCTCCATCATAGCGCAGGGCGCAGACACCTCATGGCATCCGCGCCCCGTTCGCTTGCATCGTTGTTCGGCAGCTCCGCCGGCTCAGATATCAGCCGCTAACTCACCGTCTCCTCGCCAAAGCGATACAGCTCCTCGTTGACCTTTTGGAGGCTGCACCCGCGATCGATGCAAAAAATGATAATCGCATCGCGGCGGTCCTTGCAGTTAAGGACGCTTACCCCGGCAGCCGTCAGCGCACGGTTGGTTTCTTTGAGCGTCAGCGCCATCGCAAAGGCAATCTGCAGCACCTTATTGCGGCTCGGATGCCGCGCACCGGTAAAGATCTGATAGCCAAAGGTCTCATTGAGATCGGCCATACGAACCACGCGCGAGCGCTCCAAGCCCTTTTCCTGCAGTAGCTGCTTCAGGTAGTTCGAAAGCGACGGGGCGGCAAAGTCGTGTTCTTTGATATAGCCATCGATGTTTGGCGCGTCGAGAAGCTCATTGAGCAACTCGTCAGTCAGCTTTTTATCGGGCATACGACTTCACCTCCCATACGGCGCAACGGTAGCGACATGCTAGGCCAACACCCAGCTTGCGGTGGCAGACTTATCAAACATGCTGGCAAAATACAGTGCCTTCTTGATATCGCCATCAAAGTAGATATTGCCCGCCACAGAGCCACCAGCGGCAAGGGTACCAGACTGCAGCTCATCGGAGCCCTCGCTGTAGTAACCCTGATTCTGCTGAGCGCCGTTGGCGTCCTCGCCCTTCCAGTCGTAGATGTTGTAATCTGCGCCCTCATCACCATTGTTGACGTACGTGACGTGAATGCCCGTCATGGTCGAACCGTCATAATTTGTGAGGCCGGGCTGGACGGAATCGACAACGACGGAAAGACCGGCAGCCGTGGTCACCGTCGCACCAACCGCCAGGTCAGTCGTAGACTGCTCTTCCTTCTTCGCCTCTTCCTTCTTGTCGCCATCGCCAGCGTCCTCGGTGACGGTCGCCTTATCGCTACTACAACCGGTAAGAAGACCGGCAGTCCCCAAGGCGACGGTGGCGAATGCGCCCAGTGCAGCGCGACGGCTCAGCAGCACTTCGTTTTCAAGCTTTTTCATCATGCATCCTTCCTACGATCCGGCTACCGTGCCGGCACACAGCACATCGTAGGAAGGATTAAACTTGAATTCATTAGCTGAGAGCTAAGGCTGCGGTAAACGGCCAATGCAGTTATCCAAACGCCGAGCAAACGCGCTTTGCGCAACCGTCTGCTGGCAGTGCATCAACCCACCGTGACGGATTCCCCGGTAAAGGTGCTCACAAGCAACAGGATAAAGAAGGCCAAATAGCTGATGCTCAGCAGGTAGGCGATGACCAAAAAGGCAATCCATCCTACATTGGTCTTACCGTCGGCGCGGCGCTGCTCACGACTGCGATAAAGCCAAATCGTCACGCCGATAGCAGTGATAAACAGTACGAGTGCCGCCGTAGCCAGCCCAGCA
>USMR01000268.1 GCA_900555815.1 uncultured Collinsella sp. | reverse complement strand
CCATGGTGACGGTAACGGCGTCGGCCAGAGTGTTGACGCCCTTGGCGAGCTTAGCGCGGGCATCGGTGTTGAACGTAATGTTCTTTGCCATGGTAGGTAATCCTCCAAAAGAAATGTGACTCGCGTCGCCGCTTCCGAGTCCTATGCGGCGGACGCGTTCAAAGACGAATCAGAGATTCTGACGAGACTAGGCCTCGACGACAGCGTAGATGTCGTCGGCGCGCATCAGCAGATACTTCTCGCCGTCGACCTTGACCTCGTTGCCACCGAACTTACCGTAGATGACAACGTCACCGACCTTGACGTCCATGGGGATGCGCTCACCCTTGTCGTTGACCTTGCCGGCGCCCACGGCAACGATGGTGCCGCGCTGCGGCTTCTCCTGAGCGTTGCTGGCGATATACAGACCAGAAGCGGTCTTCTGCTCGGCCTCGTCGGGCTTGACCAGGACGCGATCTGCAAGCGGCTTCAAAGACGACATGCTTGTTTCCTCCTTTTTGGGCCGCGTGGTTATGCCACGCGAATTAACCCTTTTTGTTTGCGTACGCGTTGAATGGTACCCACGAATGGCGGGTTATACAACACGGAGTCAAAAAATCTTATTTTTTGGCACTTAGATTTTCTGAATGCCGGGGGATAACTTAGCAGTGCCTCCCGTGTGGCTCCGGAGGGGCGGGGCATAAGGTTTCCTGCTCGGGCAGTCCTGCTCGCACGAAGGCCACATTAAGTGGCCTTCGGCTCGTGCGGAACTCGCGATAAACCTTATGCCCCGCCCCTCCGGAGCCACACGGGAGGCAGGTTAACTAATTCGGGCCCGACATTCAGAAAAGTCAGTGCAGCAAAATGGCGATGCGGATGGAATGCACAAGATAGGAGCACGTTGTTGGGACGCGCTCTTTTAAGTTGCGGTGGAATAGTTCCTGTTTTTGGGCTTGAAGGCCGATTTTAGGGACTATTTCACCGCAACTGAGGGGTGGGATGTGGGGTTAGCGCTCGTAGATTAAGTTGCCGGCTAGGTAGGTGGCTTGGACTTTGGTGGCTTGGAGTTCTTGGGGGTCGATGGTGAGCGGGTTTTGGTCCAGGACTACCAGGTCCGCATACTTGCCGGGCTCCAAGCTGCCGAGGTTTTGCTCGTCGCCCGCTGCGTACGCGCTGCCCAGGGTATAGTTGCGCAGAGCTGTGGCCGCATCGATGCGCTCGCTCGGCAGCCAGCCTCCCTCGGGCCAGTGGCTTTTGGGGTCCTGGCGCGTAATAGCCGTGTAGAGCACGTTCATGCTGGTAACAGCTGTGATAGGGCTGTCGGTACCGAAGGCTTGGCGAATGCCGCGCTGCTTATAGGTCGCAAACGGCCACATGATGCGGCTGCGCTCCAGGCCCAGATCGCGCTCCGGTCCACCCGGGTCGAGTGTAATGTGACAGGGCTGGCTCGAGGCAACAACGTTAAGCTTGCGTAGACGATCGATGTCCTCGGGCAAGAGGTTCTCCAGATGCTCGAGCGTGTTATGACCGTGCTGGGGCAGGCCGTACAGTTCGGCGGCCTCCTCAAAGATATCGAGCGCGGCATGGATGGCACCGTCGCCGATGACGTGAATACGCACAGTGTGGCCACGCTCCGCAGCCGCCAGAACCAGCTTACGCATGCGCTCGGCAGGAACTGTCAGACGGCCCTGGTCGCCCGGGAAGCGCGGATTGGTATAGGGCTCGGTGAGATACGCCGTGTGTTCGCTCGACACGCCGTCGAAGAACTGCTTAAAGCCCGGTGCCGAGAGCAGCGCGTTGTTCGCGTAGCGGGCCTGCAGCTCTTCCAAGCGCGACTGGTCATCCAGCAGCGTGGGGAACAGATGGGCTCGGATGCCCAGCTTGCCGGCTGCCTGCAGTTTGTCGTAGACGTCGTCGCGGATAAAATCGCAACCCGGCATGGGCATGAGCGACATATCGCAGATCGAGGTGATGCCCTGCTCGGCCATACGCCTCATTTGATCGGCGTAAGCGCTTGCGATGCGATCCTCCCCCAGCCACTCAAGGCAGCGCGGCAGCAGCTGCATGGCAGCCGCCTCGTGAGCAATGCCCGTGAGCTCGCCGTTTGCGTCCTTGTCGTAGCTGCCGCCCGCCGGCGGCTCGCTGTCGCGCGTGACGCCGAGCGCCTCGAGTGCACGGCTGTTGAGCCAAAGCGTGTGCCCGTCGCCCGAATACATAACGCAGGGACGATCGGGGAATGCCGCATCGAGCGATGCCTTGGTTGGATGCTCGGGCGGGTCCCAACGGTAATCGCGCCAGCCCTGCGTCACAACCCAAGCGTCACTAGGCAGATCCTGGGGACTCTCGAGCGCATGTTGCACCCGCGCCGCCGCGGACGTGCCC
>USMR01000267.1 GCA_900555815.1 uncultured Collinsella sp. | reverse complement strand
CTTCAATAAAATGAAACGTTTTAAGCAAACTAATTACCAGTGCATCGCCTCGTTCATTGGGGACAGACTTACATGAGTGCTTTCACTCATGTAAGTCTGTCCCAAATGATTGCAAAAAGGCGCCCTCCTTTGGGGAGGACGCCTTTGGTAAGTTCTATGTGAACGCGAGGTCTTTGGCCCGGAGAGTCCGAGGTACTTGTTGGTAAGACCTTATTTAGGAGCGCGCAACCTTGCCGGACTTGAGGCAGGTGGAGCAAACGTTCATCTTGCGACGGTGACCATCGACGACCACGTAGACGCGCTGGATGTTGGGGCGGAACTTACGGTTGGTGACGCGGTGAGAGTGGCTGATGGAGCGACCGGCAACGGGGTGCTTACCGCAAACTTCGCAAACTTTGGACATAACTGACCCTCCTTGGGCGACAAACGAACATGTCGCGTTAACAAACAAGCCTGAACTATAGCACAGAAGCAGTTCCCTGTGCGTAATCTACACAGAGATATTTCTCTTTTGGCGATAGTGCTCACGCCACGGCCCTGGACGTAGATCCGATTTGCGTGCAGCAGAGGGGATTATGCCAGCTCGTGCGTACGTTTTCAAGCTCGTCCCACAAATATATATAGGTTTATTGAGCATTGGGCTCCGTTTACGGATTGCCCTGTATTTATGCTCGCAATTAAGCTCGAGGTTGGCTACACTATCCCTTGACCATTAAAGGGGTACGAGATACCCACATGGAATTACATAGCTGCCAAAGAGCAGCCCTTCCTGTGGGTGTCTGGTCCGCTTTGAGCGGTCGGGCATCTATTTTTTTGACTGTGTCAGCAGTCAAGACATGTGAGGAAGGAGATCGATGGGCACGACTTCCCCCAAGGCGGTCATCATGGACGAGACCGCCGTCAATCGAGCGATGACCCGCATCGCGCACGAGATTCTCGAGCGCAACGAGGGCTGTGAAGACCTCGCTCTGGTCGGCATCGTCACGCGCGGCGACCTTCTGGCAAAGAAGCTCGCCGAGGAGATCAAGGAGATCGAGGGCGTCGACGTACCGCTCGGCAGCCTCGACATCAGCTTCTACCGCGATGACTACGCTACCAATTTCGCTCCCGCGATCCACGCCACCAACATTCCCTTTAGCGTCGACGGCAAGCGCGTCGTGCTGGTGGACGACATCCTGTATACGGGCCGTACCATTCGCGCCGCTCTCGACGCCGTCATGGACCTGGGCCGTCCGAGCCGCATCGAGCTGGCAGTCCTCGTTGACCGCGGCCACCGCGAGCTCCCCATCTCGCCGGACTTTGTCGGCAAGAACGTTCCCTCGTCGCATGAGGAGAACGTGCACCTATATATGAAGGAAGTCGACGGCCACACCGCTGTCGAGATTAACGACGTCGCGCCGGGTTCCCACGTGGGCTCCGCGCCGCTGGGAGGTGAGTAGTACCGTGGCGTTCAACCATAAGCACCTGATCGACATTACCGAGTACTCCGAAGAGGACATCAAGCTCATCCTCGAGACCGCCAAGGCGTTCTCCGAGGTCAACGAGCGTGCCATCAAGAAGGTCCCCACGCTCAAGGGCAAGACCATCGTCAACATGTTCAACGAGCCCTCGACGCGCACCCGCAGCTCCTTCGAGCTCGCCGAGAAGCGTCTTTCGGCCGACAGCCTCAACTTTGGCGGCTCCTCGACCTCCACGGTCAAGGGCGAGAGCCTCGTCGACACCGTCGAGACCCTCAACGCCTATAAGATCGACTGCATCGTCGTGCGAGATAAGCACGCCGGTGCTCCCTACATCGTCACGCAGAACTCGCCCGCGAGCGTCATCTGCGCCGGCGACGGCAAGCACAACCATCCCACGCAGGCCCTGCTCGACCTGTACACCATCTGGGAGCACAAGGGCGACTTCCACGGTCTGAAGGTCGCCGTCGTCGGCGATATCGCGCACTCCCGCGTGTGCGGCTCGCTGATCCCCGCACTTAAGATCATGGGCTGCGAGACCTACGCCGTCGCCCCCGGCACGCTGCTGCCGCCGGCGCCCGAGGTCCTGGGCTGTGACCACGTGACAAGCGACCTCGATTCCGTCCTGCCCGAGCTGGACGTCGTCTACATGCTGCGCGTGCAGCAGGAGCGCCTCGAGGGTGCCCCGTTCCCGACCATTCGCGAGTACCACAAGCTCTTCGGTCTGACCAAGGACCGCGAGAAGCTCATGAAGCCCGATGCGATCATCTGCCACCCGGGCCCCATCAACCGCGGCGTGGAGCTGGACAGCTTCATGGCCGACCATCCCAAGCGCTCCATCATCCTCGACCAAGTTTACGCCGGCGTGCTCGTGCGCATGGCCGCCCTGTACCTGCTCCTAGGAGGTAGC
>USMR01000266.1 GCA_900555815.1 uncultured Collinsella sp. | reverse complement strand
GAAGGCCCTCGTCCTTAAAACGCTCAAAGGATTCCCTTTGAACAGAGATAAGGTTGGGGAGCTCCATGGCCTCCGGGATTTTCCCGAAGCTGACGCGCTTGCGCTCAGTGGCAGTGTATGCGTAGGTCACCAGGTTTTTCCTCCTTCACGGAAATGCTCGGTGGGTTGGCGAGGCATAGCTTCGCCAGTTATCGCAACCTAATAGTTTATCAGGTACCGACCGTTGGGCAAGAAAAGCCTTGACGCGATTGAGTTTTTGGAGTAGCAAAGTTTTTCGACAGAAAACACGCAGGTAGATAGTGGTATACCGAACATCTGTTCATATATTTTCTGTGAACAGAGAGCCGGCAATCGCAGCTCTTATAAAAAACGGGCGCGAACCGAGGTCCGCGCCCGTAAATGTCGATGTCCGAAGGCTTACTTGCGCATCAAGCCGCCGCGCTCGTCGATGGCGTCCCAGAAGGCGCTTGCAAAGCGAGGATCGCTTGCAGCCATGAGAGCGTTGGTGGCCATCCAGCCAGAGGGAGTGCCGGTGTCGTAGCCCGACAGCGGGTCGATGACGACCGCGTACATGGCCTCGCGGTCGAGCGAGCGGGCCATGGCGTCGGTAAGCTGAATCTCGCCGCCCTTGCCGGCCTGCTGATCAGCGAGCAGGTCCATGACCAGCGGGCTCAGCAGATAACGGCCGACAATGTACAGGTTGGACGGAGCCGCCTCGGGAGCGGGCTTCTCGACCAGACCGCCGATGCGCCAGTCAGCGCCCGGCTCTGCATCGGCAACGTCCTCGGCGCCCTCGAGCGAACCGACGCGCTCGCCGGCGATAACGCCGTAGCGGCTGACTTCCTCGGGCGAGCAAGCAGCGACGGCGATAACCGAAGCTCCACCGTGCTCCTTGGAAACGGCGAGCATCTTGTCGCAGATGTCGCGATTAGGCACAACGTAGTCGCCCAGAAGAACCAGGAAGTTCTCCCCTGCCACGGCGTCGGCAGCAGAGCGGATAGCATGGCCGAGGCCCTTGGGCTCGTACTGATAACGGAAGTCGACCGGCATACCGCCAGCGTGGGCGACGGCATCGGCATAGGCGTTCTTGCCGCGCTCGCGCAGCAGGTTCTCGAGCGAGCGATCGGGCTGGAAGTAGTTCAGTAGCTCGGGCTTACCGGGAGATGTAACGATGATGGCGTCGTCGACTTCCTCGGGGTCGAGCGCCTCCTCGACGACGTACTGAATGACGGGCTTGTCGAGCACCGGCAGCATCTCTTTGGGCGTGCACTTGGTGCCAGGCAGAAAACGCGTGCCAAGACCGGCGGCGGGGATGATTGCCTTCATGTTATTCAAAGATCCTTTCGCAGGCGCAAAAGCGCCCCATGCGTGCGGCGCACGGCCGCAGACCAAATTGCGATACCCAAGCATCTTACCGCTGGAACTATATGTCGCTACAAGGCAGAGACAATTCTTCAGCAGGTCAACGCAAATTATTGCTCGAATGGTGCAATTTTATTGCCCAACGGCAGGGCACCCGATACGACGCAAATCACAGAATACGGCAGTTTGAGCTACCGATGTCGAGGGACTGAAAAACAAAAAAGACGGGGCTCGCAATGCGAACCCCGCCTGCAAAGAAATCTGGCGAGAAAGCCTGATTACTTGAGGGTGACAGCAGCGCCAGCAGCCTCGAGCTTCTCCTTGGCAGCCTCGGCGTCCTCCTTCTTGGCACCCTCGAGAACAGCCTTGGGAGCGCCCTCGACGACCTCCTTGGCCTCCTTCAGGCCAAGGTTGGTGAGCTCACGGACGGCCTTGATGACCTGGATCTTGTTGTCGCCGAAGCCCTCGAGCACGACGTCAAACTCGGTCTTCTCCTCGGCCTCAGCAGCGCCAGCAGCGGGAGCGGCGACGACAGCGGCAGGAGCAGCGGCGGAAACGCCGAAGGTGTCCTCGATAGCCTTAACGAGCTCGGAAGCCTCGAGAAGGGTCATTTCCTTAAGAGCATCGATGATCTCATCGGTGGTAAGCTTAGCCATTTCTAAGTCCTTTCGGTTTCCGTGCGGATGCACGGAGATCAGTTAAAACACGGCGCGAATGCGCCAGGGGTGCGGCGTTGCCGCCGCGGGTGAAAACAGCAACTAGGCTGCCTTCTGCTCGGAGACCTGCTGGATCGAACGAGCGAGACCAGAGGAAACGCCGTTGACGCAGACAGCGATGTCGCGAGCGAAACCGGAGATGAGACCGGCGATCTGGCCGAGAAGCTGATCCTTGGTGGGCAGCTCGGCGATAGCCTTAACATCATCAGCGGAAACGGCCTTGCCGTCGGAGATACCGCCCTTGATCTCAAGGACGCCCTTGGACTTAGCGGAGAAGTCCTTAAGGGCCT
>USMR01000265.1 GCA_900555815.1 uncultured Collinsella sp. | reverse complement strand
TAAAGCCGTTTGTCTCCACCCGCGTAGCGGGTGGTTTAAAGCTGGCCGCTGCGCGGCCAGCGGACTAAAGTCTTGAATCAAAAAGAGCCGGTCGAGCAAACGCTCGACCGGCTCACACACTTTCCCCCAGCCCCTTATCATCCGCGCGGGAGAAAAGCCAGCAAGGATACCGCAGGGCCCGCCCGCCGGGAGGGGTTTCCTAAGGGCACATCCCGCAGCCGCAAAGCGGCGAGGACGTGCCCGTGGAAACCCCGCAGGCGGTCGGGCCCGGACAGGAACGTTACTCTTTTTCGACAGCGCGCATGATCGCCTTGTAGATCTCCATCAGCGGAATGATCAGGAAGGCAAGGACCAGCGCGGCGACAACGCCCTTGAGCTCAAGCGTCACGGGGCCAAAGAACATCTCGGCAAGCGTCGGCTGCACGGTTACGATCACCGTCAGCACCAGCGCCAGCGCGGCAGAGGCCCACAGCCACATGTTCTGCTTCTTCATCTTAAACAGCGACGTGCGACGGCTGCGCATATTGAAGCAGTGGAAGATCTCGACCATGTTGAGCGTGATGAACGCCATCATCACGCCTTCCTCGTCAGCATTGCCGGCGATCATATCGGCGATGTGGATGTAGCCCATGTCAAAGTACACGCCCACAAAGAAGCTCGCCAGCACCAGCACGGTAATGATCAGGCCCTGGACAACGCAGTCCAGGCCCATATTGCCGGCAAAAACACCGTCCTTGGCGTTGCGCGGCTTGCGCTTCATGATGTCGCCCTCGGCGTCCTCCATGCCCAGCGCAAGCGCGGGGAAGCAGTCGGTAACCAGGTTCACCCACAGCAGCTGCACCGGCTGGAAGATGGTAAAGCCGATGAGCGTGGCGATAAACACCGAGAACACCTCGGCAAGGTTGGCCGAAAGCAGGAACTGGATGACCTTGCGGATGTTGTCGTAGATGCGACGGCCCTCTTCGCAAGCACCGATGATGGTGGCAAAGTTATCGTCGGCGAGCACCATATCAGCGACATTCTTGGTGACGTCGGTACCGGTAATGCCCATGCCCACGCCGATATCGGCGCGCTTGATGGACGGGGCGTCGTTGACGCCATCGCCCGTCATGGCCACGATCTGGTCACGCGACTTCCAAGCCTCGACGATGCGGGTCTTGTGCTCGGGCTGGACGCGGGCGTACACGCCGTAATCCTCGATGTGCGCGTCGAGTTCCTCGTCGCTCATGCGGTCGAGGTCGGCACCGGTGATAGCCTGGCTGCGATCGGCGACGATGCCCAGCTGCTTGGCGATGGCCACGGCGGTATCGATATGGTCGCCCGTGATCATGACGGTGCGAATACCGGCGTCGTGCGCCTCGCGAATAGCGTCGGCAACCTCGGGGCGGACCGGGTCAATCATGCCGGACAGGCCACAGAAGACCAGGTCATGCTCGAGCGCAGCGGGGCTGCAGTCGGCGGGAACCTCAGTGTAGGTGCGGCTCGCCAGCGCCAGCACGCGCAGGGCCTCGTCGGCCATGGCCTTGTTGGCTGCCACGAGCTCGGCGCGGCGCTCCTCAGTCAGCGGAACGACCTTCTCACCGTCATAGATATGGGTGCACAGGCCAATCACCACGTCGGGCGCGCCCTTGGTGTACTGCTCGTACTCGCCGTCCAGGGTCTCGACGACCACGGACATCATCTTACGGCCCGAATCGAACGGGGCCTCGCCCACGCGCGGGTGCTCGGCAGTCAGGCCAGTAAGACCAGCCTTGCCGGCATCATTGACGAGTGCACACTCGGTCGGCTCGCCCACGGCCTCGCCCAGCTCCTCGTCCCACTGGGCATCGGAGCACAGCGCCATGCCGGCCAGGAACTTCTCCTTGGGCGCAGCGAGCTCGTGCTTGACGACGGTCATCTTGTTCTGGGTAAGCGTGCCGGTCTTGTCCGAGCAGATGGTCTGCGTGCAGCCGAGTGTCTCGACAGCAGAAAGTTTGCGGATGATCGCCTGGCGCTTGGCCATCTTGGTCACGCCGAGCGAAAGCACGATGGTCACGACGGCGACCAGGCCCTCGGGAATGGCGGCGACGGCAAGCGAAACGGCGACCATAAAGGTGTCGAGCAGGGCAGTTGGGTCGGTAAGGACGTTGCCCACGCCGTGGCGGACGATGTCGACGCCAAAGATCACGACGCAGATGACGATAACCATAATGGTAAGGATGCGGCTGAGCTCGGCGAGCTTCACCTGCAGCGGCGTGAGCTCTTCCTTGGCCTCGGCCAGGGCACCGGCAATCTTGCCCATCTCGGTGTTCATACCGGTGCCGACCACGACGGCGCGACCGCGACCGTACACCACGGTGGAGCCCATGTAGCACATGTTCTTGCGGTC
>USMR01000264.1 GCA_900555815.1 uncultured Collinsella sp. | reverse complement strand
CCGACGCGCCGCAGCCGGCGTTTCGGGTGCTTTTTCTTTCCGAAAGGGCTTGCATTTCCGCGCGCGGTGTACTATGATGATGCCAGAATATAGAAACCGGGAGGAATCCACATGCAGTTCACATACCTCGGCACCGCGGCTGCCGAAGGCTGGCCGGCCGTTTTCTGCCGCTGCAAATACTGTCTGGAAGCGCAGCGCCTCGGCGGCAATGCCCTCGTCCTCCTTGGCAAGCGCGAGCAGCAAGTGCTCGGTGCCCACCTTATTTGAGTGCAGATCGAGCGCCTCCTGTTTGGCCATCGACATGACCTTGCGCGCTCGATCGGTAAATCTATCTAACATGCTCGTTTCCTTACATGAGTTCATCGAAATCAAAACGCCCGCCCGTCGGCGGCGCTTTTGTCTCTTTACCCACAGGTTGTCTATGTTAACAGCTGGAGGAATATCTAAAAACCCGGCTCACATGAATGCAGGTTATGACCGCATCGCGGGACTCACCGCGCGATGCGCGACAGGCGCCCCGCAAGAGAAACCCTAGGCGTCTTTCACCACGTCGGGACTCGTCGCACGCGATGCGCGATAGGCATCGGCCTCCTTGGAGACGCGTTCGAGCAGCTCGGATGTATCGACGCCCTCGACTTGCGCGACCGTTTCCACCGTCTGCATGGCGACCGCCCTCAGGTACGCGCACGCGCTGTCCCCCGGCTGCTCGAGGTCTATCTCCTCGCCGCCCTCCCGGGCAAAGCCGACCGCCATCACAAAGCCCATGATGCCCGAGACCAGAAAGCCCACCGCAAAGCTCGAATCTGCCTTGAGCTCTTCTCCGTCGGGGTGGACGATCTCTCTCACGCGGTCGATGATGATCGTATGGATGCCCTGCACGACCTGCTCGGCGGCACCCGCCCTCATGGTGATGACGATGCGCTGCAGCAGGCAGCGGACGTCGCGCCGGTCGAACGCCGAAAGGTCGCCCTCGCTCGAAAAATGCCAGAGGGCATCGGTGATGAGCTCGTTATCCTGCAGCAGCTGGGCTATGGCGATGGCGACGAGTTCATCGAAATCGTGAAAATAGTAGTAAAACGTTCCGCGATTGCACTGGGCGGCGCGGGTCACCTCGCCAACCGACAGCTCGAAGATGCTGTTGTTCTCGATGAGCTCCCAAAACGCCTCGATGATACGGGTGCGTGCATCGGGCGCATCGGCGTCCTTACGCGGTCTCGCCATGCGCCTCACCGCACCCCTGCGCCTTGGCGTTCATGATGAGCATCTGAAGACGGTTCTCCACGTTGGCGAAGCTCACGTCGGGATCGTAGTCGAGCGGCAGGAACTGCGCCGTGGGATACTGCTCCTTGAGCGCATGGATGAGCCCGCGCCCCACGACATGGTTGGGCAGACACCCGAACGGCTGCAAGATCACGAAGTTGCGGCAGCCGCGCTTGGCGTGCTCGAGAATCTCCGCCGGAATCAGCACGCCCTCGCCCGCATCGAACGTATGGTGCAGGATCTTATCGCTCGCGCGCACGAGCTCGGGCATGCGCGTCGGCGGCTCGTAGAGCGGGCTCGCCGCGCCCAGGCGGTCGCAACGGTCGTGCGCGAGCTCGAACAGGTTGTCCGCCGTGGCGTACCAGGCCTTTTCGGGCAGCGACAGGTCGACGTGGAACTCGCGCGACTGCGCATGCTTGTAGAAATAGGTCTTGCGGATCACGTCGGTCATGCGCGCCTCGATGACCTCGAGCCCGTTGTCCTCGAGGTAGCGCTCGATCTCGTGGTTGGCGCCGAGATGGAAATTGAGCAGGTACTCGCCCACGATGAGAACGGTCGGATGCGGGTTCGAGCGGTCGTACGGAACGGCGTCCATGATCGCAAGCGCGCGTTTGAAGCCCGTCGCCTGGCCTCTCAGCCCGGAGCGCTCCATGCCCTCGATAACCTCATCGAGCGCGCGGTCGAACGCAGCGTCCGCCGCGCCCTTCTCGAGCTCGTAGGGACGGATGCGCCTAAGCATGGCCTCGAGGGCATCGATCATGGGAAGACCGTAGGCGATCTGGATGCTCGGGCCAAGGCCGAGCTTGAAGCCCGGATGCGCATTGTGGGCATCGACGTCGTCGTTGGTGAGCACCGGGACATAGTCGTATCCCGCGTCGTCGAGCGCGCGGCGCAGCAGGGGCATGTAGTGCGTCAGGCGGCAGTCGCCGATATACTTGCCAGTCACCACGGCGACGTCGTGCGGGTCGTACTTACCGCTCTCGAGTGCCGCGAGCGCCTCGCCGATCACGATTTGCGCGGGGAAGCAGATGTCGTTGTGCACATAGCGTTTGCCCAGGCGGATGGCATCCTCGCGCCCGATATCAAGGGCCTCGGCGCGCACGCCCTGATTGCGCATC
>USMR01000263.1 GCA_900555815.1 uncultured Collinsella sp. | reverse complement strand
CTGGCTGCGCGCTGCGAGTTGTTCTGTACGGTCGATATGCTGCTCGCGCATGGACGGTCACTCGACGTGGTTTCTCAGGCCGAGCTTATGGAGGCGCCGCTCGGCGCTGCGCCCTATTACGAGACGACCTGCGCCGCAAGCGCGATCGCCGAGGTCGCGCGCGTGTGCTCGTTCGAGGACGCCGAGGACCCGTTTACCTTTGCCATCACGCAGCGAGCGCTTGCCCTGGTGGGCAGCGGGCTTGACACGGCACATATGGACCTACTTGTGGCGGCATATGTCTTTAAGCTGCTGTCGCACGTTGGCTATCGACCCGATTTTTCGGCCTGCGTGCTGTGCGGAGACCCCATGCTGTCGTATTTTTCGCCCCAGGCGGGCGGCCTCATGTGCGGGTCGTGCGCGTCGAGCGTTCCAGGTGCCGAACTGGTGTCGACCGGTGAGGTCGCATGGCTGCGCGCCCTCATGTCGATGACCTTCGATGCGCTTTTGGCCGAGAAAATCGACTCGCATACGGCGGCGTTCTTGCTTGGGCTTTCGCATGTGTGGGCGGCGACGCATACCGACCAGCGCCTCCGTGCGATGGAATTCATGTTGGGTCGGTGATGATGCGCAGGCGCGGGCTGCTTGTGGTAACATACCGACCTGTTGGTACCTCGACCTTGGTTGCTCGCTCCACCGGCGGCTTCCCAGTCCGAGGCGAATCGAGTCGCCCTATGGCGACGCAAAACGAAAGGTGAAACAATGACTGTTTCCAAAGAGCGCAAGGCGGAGCTGACTGCCCAGTTCGGTAACACCCCGGTCGACACCGGCAACCCCAAGGTTCAGGTCGCCATCCTGTCCGAGCGCATCAAGGAGCTGACCGAGCACATGAAGTCCCACCAGAAGGACTTCCACACCCGTCGTGGCCTGCTCATGCTCGTCGGCCGTCGTCGTCGTCTTCTCTCCTACATCAAGAAGAACGACATCGTCGAGTACCGTGAGCTCATCAAGGCTCTGGGCATCCGCGACAACATCCAGTAGGATTTGTACATGCTAAGAGCGTCCTGCGCAGCGGGGCGCTCGTTTTGTGTAAGGGCGTGAACAATCACGCTCTGAAGCGTGGCGGGGGCAGGGGGCCTGCGTCACATGAGAAGCCCGCAGGCAAGGGGCCTGTGGGGTAAAGGAGAACAATGACACTCGTATCCAAGATCTTTGAGCTGTACGGCAAGACCTACACCTTTGAGTCGGGCGAGCTTGCCAAGCAGGCCACCGGCGCCTGCCTGGTCAAGCAGGGCGACACCACGATGCTCGACACCGTGGTCGTCTCCAAGGAGCGTAAGAACTACGACTTCTTCCCGCTGACCGTCGACTTCAACGAGAAGATGTACGCCGCCGGCCGCATTCCGGGTGGCTACCTCAAGCGTGAGGGCCGTCCCAGCGAGAAGGCCACGCTCACCGCGCGCATGATCGACCGTCCGATTCGGCCGAGCTTCCCGGACGGCTTCCGCAACGAGGTGCACATCGTCGCTACCTCGCTTGTCGCCGACCAGGTCAACCCCTTCGACGTCATCAACGTTATGGGTGCTTCCCTGGCCATGACGCTCGGCGGCGTGCCCTTCGAGGGCCCGCTTGCCTGCGTGCGCATCGGCCGTAACGTGGACCTGGAGCTGGGCGGATCCGCCGACTTCATCTCGATGGTCGAGGCCGGCGCCGAGGAGATCTCCGAGGACGACATGCTCGCCGCCATGAAGTTTGGCCAGGAGGCCCTTGCAGCTTTCTGCCAGGCTCAGGACGAGTTTGTCGCCGAGTGGGAGCAGGTCAACGGCCCCATCGTCAAGAAGGAGTACCCGCTCGATCAGCCCGTCGAGGAGGTCCAGGAGCGCATCTTCGCCCACTACGACGAGATGGCAGCCGCCCTGCGCGACGCCGACAAGCTCTCCCGTATCGGTAAGGTCGAGGCTCTGAAGGAGTCCATCCGCGCCGAGTTCACCGAGGAGGCGCCGGCCGCTGGGGCGCGCGAGATCCCCGTGGCGCTCAAGAAGCTCGAGAAGAAGGCCATGCGCGCCATGGTCGTCGAGACCGGCGAGCGCGTCGACGGCCGTGCCGCCGACGAGATTCGCCCCATCATGGTGAAGGATAACTACCTGCCTCTCGTTCACGGCTCCGGCCTGTTCCAGCGCGGCCAGACCCAGGTCATGTCCGTGTGCACCCTGGGAATGCTCAACGAGTGGCAGCGCCTCGACACGATCGACCCTGCCGAGGGCAAGCGCTACATCCACCTGTTCAACTTCCCGCCGTACTGCACGGGCGAGGTTGGCCGCATGGGCGCTCCCAAGCGTCGCGAGCTCGGCCATGGCGCCCTGGCGTCCCGCGCGCTCGAGCCGATGATCCCCAGCGAGGAGG
>USMR01000262.1 GCA_900555815.1 uncultured Collinsella sp. | reverse complement strand
GCACCAGATCGCATAGGAAGTACGCCAGGTCATCGGCATACTGGACATCGAGACCGTCGCGCTGCCAGTCAACCAGCACAGCGGAGTAAATCTTCACATGCTCCAGCAGACGCGTCTCGTCGTCATAGCGCATGGTATCCATGAGCGAACCCTTGCGCGCCACGCGGTAGTCATACAGCTTGCTCGAGATAAGCGCGGTCTTGCGCGAACGACCGTACACGGCAAAATCGAAGACCTGGTCCTCGCCATACTTAACGGTTTCGTCGAACACGATCCCGTTGCCCAGCAAAAACTCACGCTTGCAGGCAGTGCGCCATGCAAAAGGGCGAGAAGCTTCCTTAAACAGCAGGTCGGAGCTATAGCCTTCAAACGACACATCGCGCGGGCTCAGCACATAGTTAAGCCACGGATACCCCGCCTCCAGCGGATACGGACTCGCGCCAAAGGTCAAAACGTCGCAGTCCTCGCGCTCAAAGGTATCGACGATCACGCGGCATGCATCGGGCGTAAAGCGGTCGTCGGAATCCAAAAACGCGACGATAGACGCCGTGGACGCAGCGATGCCTGCATTACGTGCACTCGACAGGCCGCCGTTCTCCTTATCAACCAGCCTAAAGCGCGCGTCCTTATCGCAATAGGCAGCCGCAATATCGCGCGAACCGTCCGGCGAGCCATCGTTGACTAACACGCCTTCCCAATCGGGCATGTCCTGCGCAAGCAGGGAGTCCAGGCACCAGGCCAGGCACTCCTCCACTTTGTAGATGGGAACGACAACGGAAATCTTGGGGGTAGCCATAATCACTCGCTCCTACTGTGCGGCGGGAACGTCATCAGGGTGCGGGTTGTCGCCGTAGGTGCGCTGATACGTCAGCACGCGCCACACCAGCGGCAGGCCGCCAATCTTAAAGTAATGCTTAAACGTATTGATCTTGCCCGGCTTCTTAAAGCCAAAGCGCGAATCGATATAGGCGCGAGGCGACTTGACCATCAGGCGCAAGTCGGTCTCGCCACGCGGATCAAACAGCGACAGGTCAAAGCGACCGGCATCCCAATCGGCCTTGAGCTCGGACGAGGCTTTCTTCCAAAACTGCTCACGCAGCTCATCGACCAGACGCTCATCATTCCAACGGTACGTATCGACCTTCATGCGCATTAAAATGCCCTGAAGCTGAGCCTTGAGCTCGGGACGCTCGTCCAAAAAGCGCTGCATCTCGACATACTCGTCGCACACGCAAAACACCTTGTTGGGCGAATTAACGGAGCTCTTCTCGTTATCCTGGCGATAGCACAAAATGGGGTCCGCAATAAACGCGGCACGCTCGGCGCAAGCCCAAACCTTAAAGTTAAAGCCTGCGTCCTGATACGAGGCACCCGGCGTGGGAAGGAACCGAATCTGATTGTCGTTGAGGAACGCGCGCCGATAGATAGCCGACCAAATGGAAGGTTTGCGGTAGAAGATGCCCGGGTGATCGACGGGGCGATACGCGGCGCCCGTCATATGCTCGTCGATGATCCCAAACAGCTCACGGCGCTCGCTGGGCGTGGACCAATACAGGTAAAAGTCGCCCTTAACGACATCGGCATGCTCAGCATCGGCCTTGGCGACCAGCTTTTGGAGCGAATCCTCAAACATAAAGTCGTCGGACTCAAGGATGCCCACGTACTCGCCGCGCGCCGTCTCCAGGCCGCGGTTCATCGAGTCGCCGTAGCCGCTGTTGGCCTTGTCGATCATCTTTACACGGGGGTCGCGCTCCATGTACTCGCGGATGATATCTGGCGAACTATCGGTAGAACCGTCGTTGATGCAGATGATCTCGATGTCCTTGAGCGTCTGCGCCACGGCGGAATCGAGGCACTCGCGCAGGTAGCGCTCAACATTGCAGATGGGAACAAGCAGCGAAACTTTAGGGGTATCAGAGTTCTGCAAGAGAACCTCCTGTTGAATAGCGTGTAACAGGGTTATTTTAGCAGCCGAGTTGCGGCGGGCGGCAGCGCTTGGAATTAGATAAAGCGCTCCAGGCAGGCTTTGAGACCGCGAGTCGAAAGATAGAACAGCGTGGCATCTGCCATCGAAAAGCCCGACGTCGTCGCAACGAACTTGTGGGCAACACGGCAAACAGCGCCCTTGGCAGGCATATCTGCCCAGTCCGTTCCCAAAAACGTCGCGAGGTCCATGTTGACGCGAGCCGCCACGCGATGGAAGTCATCGGCATCCAAGCGCGCCAGGTCGAACACAATTAGGTCCAAAAACCAAGTTATCAGCTCGCCGGGACACAGGTCCAAAAGACCGTAGGCCGCCCAGCCCTCCAAGACCTCCTCGAGCATCCTCATGTGGGCGTCAAGCTTTTTGGCACGAGCCTAGGCACTGTTGAACTCGTGCGTCGC
>USMR01000261.1 GCA_900555815.1 uncultured Collinsella sp. | reverse complement strand
TACAGCTTTTTTCCGGTGGCCATATCGTATACAGCCGTTGTGGCGGTATCCTCCGCGCTGAATACGCCCATATCGTCCCCGGACTGCTCCGTGCCGTCCGCATCTTCTGCGTCGTCCGTCTCTCCGGCGGCGTCCTGCGTGCCGGCTTCGAACTTCTCGGGGACGGGCGCCCAGACGGCGTCCTGCTCGGTGACAGAGTCGATCATCTCGCCACCGGTGAGCATGGGCGGCATGGCGTTGAGCAGGTCCATCTTGCCCCACAGCACGCCGATGCCCATGGGGCCCATGGCCTTGTGCGCGCTAAAGGCAAAGAAGTCGGCTCCCAGGTCGGCCACATCGACCGGCATGTGCGGCAGCGACTGCGCGCCGTCGACGACCAGATAGCCGCCGTACTTGTGGACGAGCTTGCCGAGGTTCTTGACCGGGTTCTCGACGCCCAGCACGTTAGAAACCTGACCCACGGCCAAGATTTTGGTCTTGGGGCCCACCTTGGACAGAACCTCCTCGGTGGTGAGTTGACCGGTCTTGGTGGGGTAGAGGTAGACGAGCTTGGCGCCGGTCTCGCGGCAGACCTGCTGCCACGGAATCAGGTTGGAGTGGTGCTCCATGATGGTGATGACGACCTCGTCGCCCGGCTCGAGGACTGTGGGTGCAAAGCTCTTGGCGACCAGGTTGAGCGACTCGCTCGTGTTGCGGGTGAAGACGACCTCGTTGGCCTGTGAGGCGCCGATGAGGTCGGCGATCTGCTGGCGGACCTTCGCGATGGCGTCGGTTGCCTCGACGGACAGCGAGTACAGGCCACGCAGGGGGTTGGCGTTCATGCGCTGATAGAAGTCGCGCTCGGCGTCGAGCACACAGGCAGGGCGCTGCGCTGTGGCGGCGCTATCGAGGAAGGCGATCTCGGGGTGCTGCTGGAAGAGCGGGAACTGCGCCTTGTAGGGGTTGGTTTCGATGTCTACGGTGGGCCAGCCGCGCGAAGCCTCGTCGCTGGCGTCGAGCTCCATGGGCTCGGGGGCAGTGCAGGTATCGCATTTAACGTGCTCGGTGTCGATCATGCGAGCTCCTCTTCAAAGTTGTCGATCAGGTTGTTGCCCAGGCGGACGACGGCTGCGCGGGTGCGCTCGTCGGTGGCGGAAAGCGCGGCGTCCTCCAGCTTGGCGCGGATGAACAGGTCCTCGGCGGCGTTTTGGTCAAGGCCGCGGCAGGCGAGGTAGAACAGCTGCTCGTCGCGGACGTGACCGATGGTGGCGCCGTGGTTGCCGGCGACGTCGTCCTCGTCGCAGAGAATGACGGGAACGGTCTTGTTGTCGACGCCCTTGTTGGCCAAAAGCACCGTCTCGCGCTCGGTGCCGGTTGCACCCTTGCAGCCGTGCACGAGGTCGATGGTGCCACGGTAGACCTTCTTGGACGTGCCGGTCAGCACGCCGTTGGCGTCGATCTCGCACTCGGTCTTGCGACCGCGGTGGCGCAGCTCGTAGTTAAAGTCGCGCACCTGCTCGCGGGCGCCAAGGTAGTCAGTATCGATGGTGACCTTGGCGGTATCGCCCAGCAGGTCGCCGGCAAGGCCGGTGGTGCTGGCGCCGGCACCCAGGACGGTGTGTTGCACGTTGACGCGCGCGCCCTCGTCCAGGAACAGGCCGGTGTCGTCGAGCGCGATCCAGCTATCGTCGAGCGTCTGCGTGCAGGTCACGTTGACGGTGGCGTACTCGTGGGCGCACACGCGTAGCACGGATCCCACGACGCCTTGGCCGGCAACGGGAGAGTCCAGGGCAATAAGCAGATCGAGCGTCGACTGGGGACGGGCGACGACGTCGATGGCGGCGATGGCCGCGGCTGCATCGACACCGCTCACGCGCACGGTAACCGTGGCGTGCTTGTATGCGGGCACATCGATGACGATGCGCTTGGTGGCGTGGTCGGCCAAGTAGGTGTAGGCAGCCTCGCCCATGCCGGTCTCGAAGGCTTCAGCAGGGGAGAGCTCCTCCTCGAGCTTGATGGCACCGGCCTGGTAGATGGAGGTGGCGGGCACGTCAAGCTCGGTCTCGGGCGTGATGCGGGCGCGGTCGGCGGCGTCGCCGGGGGCGGAGGCGCGGCGCTCGGGGAAGCGCTCGGCCATGGCGTCCATGGCGGCGTTAAATGCGTCGGCAGCGCCGCGGAACTGCTCGTCCAAGCCCTCGACCTTAACAGCCTCGGTGGGAGCGGCGGCAAGCTCGTCAGAGAGCTCGAGCTTGGTCTGGTTCATCTTCAGCCAACCCCAAGTGGCAGCTGGCATCGCATTGACCTGCTCAAGGGTGGTAGCAGCGGTGTTCGTGGTCTGGTTCATTATCCGATCGCTCCTTCCATCTCGAGCTTGATGAGGTTGTTCATTTCGACGGCGTACTCGAGCGGGAGCTCCTTGCTCACCGGC
>USMR01000260.1 GCA_900555815.1 uncultured Collinsella sp. | reverse complement strand
GGGAGGATTTCCTTGCGCGCAACGACCTCTCCCCTGCCGACGAGCGCCTGCATCTGCTGACCAAAAAGGCACGCCGCACCTATGCGCAGAGTACCTACCGCGATGGAGACTACTTGGTCTTTGGCAGCGAGAGTTCGGGCATTCCCGAGCCACTGCTTGCCGCGGCGCCCGAGCGTTGCGAGCGCATCCCCATGCTGCGCGATTGCGACTCACTCGATAACGCCGAGGCTTGGGAAGCCCACGAGGAATCGCTCGGGCATACCGAGGACAGCCACGAGGCCATCCTTCAACAGGATATCTGCGGCAACTTCGTCAACCCGGACGACTACCGCATCAGCGCACTCAACCTCTCCAACAGCGCCGCCATCGTCCTCTACGAGGCCCTACGCCAAACAGGCTTTCCGGGAATGTGACAAAGGAACTGTCCCTTTCTCACATTCGGTTATAGGTAGCGGTCGGTAATGCTCTTGGAGCAGGCCACGATGTCGTCCGGCGTGCCGGCGCTGACGATTTGCCCGCCCGCGTCGCCACCGCCCGGGCCCATGTCGATCACGTAATCGGCGTTACGGATAAGGTCGAGATCGTGTTCGATCACGATGACTGTGGCGCCCTTGGCAACGAGGCCGTCGAACACGCTCAGCAACACCTGAACATCGAGCGGATGCAGGCCGATCGTGGGTTCATCGAACACGAATACAGCATCATCCTGCACGCGGCCCATCTCGCTCGCAAGCTTTAGACGCTGCGCCTCGCCGCCCGAAAGCGCCGGCGTGGGCTCACCGAGCGTGAGATAACCCAAGCCCAGGTCGTGTAAGGTCTGCAAGCGCGCCTGAACCTTCTTGAGTCCCACCGTGGCGTCGAGCGCCTCATCCACACTCATATCCATGAGCTGCGGCAACGTCAGCAAGCTCCCGTCCTTGCCCTCACGATGGATACGCGAAGCCGCGTCCGCATAACGCGAACCGCGACATGCCGGGCAGACGATCTCGACATCGGGCAAAAACTGCACATCGAGCGATATCGAGCCCGTGCCATCGCACGTAGGGCAGCGCAAGGCACCGGTGTTGTAGCTAAAGGCACCCGCCTTGTAGCCGGCCGCCTTGGCCTCGGGCGTACGGGCGAAGGCGCGGCGCAGCTCGTCATGAATGTCGGCATAGGTCGCTACCGTCGAGCGCACGTTGGCGCCGATGGGCGTGGCGTCAATCAGGTTGGCGCGGGCAATGCCCTCGGCATCGACCCAACGCACGTGCCCCGGCAGACGCTCGCCATCTGCTTGCGCCTTGAGTGCTGGAATGAGCGTCTCGAGCACCAACGTCGTCTTACCCGAACCCGAAACGCCCGTTACCGCGACAAGGCGGCCGCGCGGGATATCGACTTCGAGCGGTTTTACGGTATGGATGGCATCGGTTGCCATGCGGATGTGGCCCTGGTCGAACATCTCCTCGTCAGTCACCTGTGGGCGCAAGCGCTTGGGGTCTGCGCGCAAAAACGGCGCGATGCGACCGCTCTGCGATTGCTCGACCTCGTCTACCGTACCGGCAGCGATCACGTTACCGCCGCCCGCTCCGGCAACGGGGCCCATCTCGACAAGATAGTCGGCTTCCGCCAGTACGCGCGTATCGTGGTCGACAACAACCACGGTATTGCCGTCAACCACCAGATCGCGCATCACGCCCACCAGGCCGTCGACATTGGCAGGATGCAAGCCAATCGAGGGCTCGTCCAGCACATAAAGCACGCCCGTCGATCGGTTGCGCACCACGCGAGCAAGCTGTACGCGCTGGCGCTCACCCGTGGAGAGCGTGGCACCGGCGCGATCGAGTGAAAGGTAATCGAGACCCAGGTCGACCAGACGACGGGCCGCGCTCAAAAACGAATCGCAGATATCCGTCGCCATGGGCCGCATCTCGGGCGGCAAGGATGCGGGCACCCCGCGCACCCACTCAATCGCCCCGCCCAGCGTCATGGCCGCCGCTTGCGCCAGATTGATACCGCGCACCTGGGGCTGGCGCGCAGCCTCGGAGAGACGCGTGCCGCCGCAATCGCGGCATGCTCCCTCGCGCAAAAAGCGCGCAACGCGTTTTAAACCCTTATCGTCCTTGACCTTGGCGAGCGCATTCTCGACGGTATAGACGGCGTTGTAATAGGTGAAGTCGAGCGGCGTGGCGCCCTCACCGTTTTTGGGAACGTAGAGAATGTGCTTCTTAACCGCCGGACCATGAAACACGATGTCGCGCTCTTGAGGCGTGAGCTGGTTAAACGGCACGTCGGTGCGTACGCCCATCGCCCGGCAAACGTCCGTCATCAGGGACCACATGAGCGTTTTCCAGGGGATAACGGCGCCTTCATCGATGGTCCGGGATTCGTCGGGAACCAGGCGAGCCAGGTTGACAGAGCGGCCAACGCCGGAGCC
>USMR01000259.1 GCA_900555815.1 uncultured Collinsella sp. | reverse complement strand
TCTCCAAGGTGGAGCAGGCCTACTGCTTTGCTGCCGAGAAGCATTGCAACCAAAAGCGGCGCTCGGGTGAGATGTACATTAACCATCCCGTCGAAGTTGCCATCATTTTGGCCGACCTCAAGATGGACTGCGACGTGGTGTGCGCCGCGTTGCTGCACGATACCGTCGAGGATACCGAGACTTCGCTTGCCGATGTTTCCGGCCTGTTTGGCGATACGGTGGCCGAGCTCGTCGATGGCGTGACCAAGCTCACCAACATCGAAGTCGACAGCATGGACGAGAAACAGGCCCTCACGCTGCGCAAGATGTTTCTCGCCATGTCCAAGGACATCCGCGTCATCATCGTTAAGCTTGCCGACCGTCTGCACAACATGCGCACCCTTGCAGCCCTGCGTGAGGACCGTCGCCTGTTTAAGGCTCGCGAGACCATGGACGTGTATGCGCCCCTGGCCGACCGTCTGGGCATGAGCTCTATTAAGTGGGAGCTCGAGGACCTGTCCTTCTTCTACCTTGAGCCCGATGCCTACCAGCGTATCGCGCGCATGGTGGCGGAGTCGCGCGAGGTCCGCGAGCGCTATCTGGCCGAGACCATCAAGACGCTCACCGACGAGCTCAACCGCATTGGTCTGGAGGGCTTCCAAATCAACGGCCGTTCCAAGCACTATTGGTCCATCTACCAAAAGATGAAGCGCAAGGGCAAGGAATTCTCCGAGATCTACGACCTGGTGGCACTGCGTGTTATTACCCATTCGGTGCGCGATTGCTACTCCACGCTCGGCGCGGTACATACGCTGTGGCACCCCATGCCTGGTCGCTTTAAAGACTATATCGCCATGCCCAAGGTCAATAACTACCAGTCGCTCCATACGACGGTTATCGGCCCTACGGCCCGTCCGCTCGAGATTCAGATTCGAACCTACGAGATGCACGAGCAGGCAGAGTACGGCATCGCCGCCCACTGGCTGTACAAGAAGTCGGGCGGATCGTCTGCCTCCAAGACCAACGATGCGCAGCGTCTGGACGATCAGATTAACTGGCTCAAGCACTCGCTCGACTGGGCGGCGTCTGACGAGATCACCGATGCCAAGGAATACCTGCACTCGCTGAAGGTCGACTTGTTTGACCAGGAAATATTTGTCTTTACGCCCAAGGGCGAGGTCATGGCGCTTCGTGCCGGCTCCACACCGCTCGACTTTGCCTACGCCGTTCATACCGAGGTCGGAAACCATTGCGTCGGTGCCAAAATCAACGGTGCGGTGGCTCCGCTCACGCACGAGATTAAGACGGGTGACCGTGTCGAGATCCTGACGAACAAGAGTTCCAAGCCGTCGCGTGATTGGCTCAAGATCGTTAAGACGCCTTCCGCCAAGTCAAAGATCCGCCGCTATTTTGCCGCCGCGACCAAAGACGATGACGCTGCTGCCGGCCGCGATATATTGGCCAAGGACCTGCGCAAGCGCGGATATGGCATCTCTACGCCGCGTTCGACGCGTGCGCTCAACGCCGTGGCGGAGCAGTTTAACTTCAAGCAGCTCGAGGACCTGTTTGCCGCCGTCGGCGCCGGCAAGGTTGCCCCGCGCGCTGTGGGCAATAAGGTCGAGCAAATCTTGGACCCCAAGCCCGAGGAACAGCTCACCAAGGCCGAGGCTATCGCCGAGGTCGTGAAACAGCCTGCTCGCGGCTCCAACCGCAAGCCGCAAAAGCGCGGCAAGAGCGCCAGTAACGGCATTATCGTCAAGGGCGAGAGCAACAGCGGCCTGCTAGTCCGTCTAGCGCATTGCTGCAATCCGGTGACGGGCGACGATATCGTCGGCTTCATCACGCGTGGCCGAGGTGTCTCGGTGCATCGCGCCAACTGCCCCAACGTCAAGGGCCTCATGGAGCACCCCGAGCGCATGATTGACGTAGAGTGGGATGGTGCTGCCGACACTCTCTTCCAGGTCGAGATCGTGGTCGAGTGCCTGGACCGCATGGGCCTGCTCAAGGACGTCACCATTGCCATTGGCGATGCAGGCGGCAATATCCTTTCTGCCGCCACGTCGACCAACCGCGAGGGTATTGCGACCCTGCGCTTTATGGTCGAGATTTCGGATGCGAGCGGCCTGGATCCGCTGCTGGCTTCCATCAGCAGTGTCGATTCGGTCTACGACGCTCGCCGTCTTATGCCCGGCGAGGGCGGAGCGCAACTCAAGCGCCGTGTGTAGGTGCGAGAGCCTCTCAGCATCATAGATATTGGTTACGCTCGAGGCATCGTTTGGTGCCTCGAGCGTATTTTAGAAGGAGGGTATGCGCGTGGACGATATGACTTTGGACCTGACACCCCGAGGCGCGGCTTCGATTGAGGCGCTCGTCAACGGCCCGATTCAGACCAACAGCTACGCCGTGATTACGAATGACTAGTGCTTAATCCTCGCTCCGGCGTGAGA
>USMR01000258.1 GCA_900555815.1 uncultured Collinsella sp. | reverse complement strand
GAAAGCCTGCAGGATAGTAGGCATGCAGGCGCGGGCCGGCTCGCCCAGGTCGTGCGGGTCGACGGGCACCTCGCGGCAAAAGAGCAGCGGCACGCCGGCCTCGGCGCAGCCCTCCTCAAACACGCGACGGGCATCCTCTACGCCCTTGTCGTCCTGCGGGAAGAACAGCATGGCCACGCCATAGTCGCCCTCTGCCGGCAGAATCTGGCCGCACTTTTGAGCCTCTTTGCGGAAAAAATGATGCGGAACCTGGAACAGGATGCCGGCGCCGTCGCCGGTATTCTTCTCGAGTCCCGTGCCGCCGCGGTGCTCCAAGTTGACCAGAATGGACAGCGCGTCGTCCAGAATCTGGTGATGGCGCTCGCCGTTGATATCGGCAAGCGCGCCGATGCCACATGCATCGTGGTCGAATTCGGGGCGATAAAGGCCCTGCTGCTGAGCGGAATCTGCCTGCATCGCGATCCTCCCCTAGATATTTAGACAGTCAGTTGAATAGGCATACTAGGGGCATCGCCGACCCGTTGTGTTTCCCACCCGTTTCGAAACAATCGCGTAACGCACGCCCTACGAGTGGACACCGCCGACCTCAAGGACGACAACAAGGGCCCCAAGTTCGGCCTGTAAGCTCACCGCTTCAAACATCTCAATCTGTAACAGGAAGACCCAATTTTGGCGCCTAGATGTTACAGATTGAGATGTTTTCGAGAGACAGTTCCGAATGTCTCGATCTGTAACACGAAGGGCCGGTTTTTGCAGCTAACTGTTACAGATCGAGATTTTCCATAGGACCATTTCTTCCTGTCTCGATCTGTAACACCTAGACCCAATTTCCATCCCCAGTTGTTACAGATCAAGACATTTCGGCAATCCCCTTTCACCGTCCCATTCAAATACAACAATTTTGTTAGTCACGGTTAACTTTTTGGCCTAAAACGGGTATCCTTTGCGGAGTCAAACAAACGGCACGCAGGAGCGCACCATGCTCAACCATCTCAAACAACACTTTGGCTCGCACCGCACCGGAGGCCACGGAGGTCTGGATATCGCCCGGCACATCGGCCCCGGGCTGCTCGTGACCGTCGGCTTTATCGACCCGGGCAACTGGGCCTCCAATATAGCCGCCGGCTCGCAGTTTGGCTACGCGCTGCTGTGGATCGTCACGCTGTCCACGATCATGCTCATCGTGCTGCAGCACAACGCGGCGCACTTGGGCATCGCCACGGGCATGTGTCTTGCCGAGGCCACGACGCGCCACCTGCCCCGCCTCGTCGGGCGTGCGATACTCGGCAGCGCATATCTAGCCACGGTCGCCACCGCCATGGCCGAAGTCCTGGGCGGTGCGATCGCGCTCCAGATGCTCTTTGGGCTGCCCGTGCGCGCGGGCTGCGTCATCGTGGCGGCAGTATCGATGGCGATGCTCATGACGAACTCCTACAAGCGTGCCGAGCGCTGGATCATCGCCTTCGTCGGCGTGGTAGGACTCTCGTTTTTGGCCGAGCTTGCACTAGTCAAGGTCGACTGGCCGCAAGCCGCCGCAAGCTGGATCACACCTAGTATGCCCGCTGGCTCTGCCGCGATTATCGTGAGTGTCCTGGGTGCGGTCGTTATGCCACACAACCTCTTCCTGCACTCCGAGGTCATCCAATCCATGCACTTCGAAGGCCAAGGCGAGCAGGTTATCGAGGAACGTCTGCGCTACGAGCTCTTCGACACGCTCTATTCGATGGGCGTGGGCTGGGCGATCAACTCGGCCATGGTCATCCTGGCCGCAACGACCTTCTTTGCGCATGGCATTGTCGTAGACGACCTCGCCGTCGCAGCGGCCACGCTCTCCCCCATTCTGGGCCCGGCAAGCTCGGCCATCTTTGCGGTGGCACTGCTGTTTGCGGGTATATCGAGTAGTGTGACGGCGGGCATGGCGGCGGGCACCATCACCGCAGGCATGTTCGACGAGGAATACGACATCCACGACCGACATTCCTCGATCGGGGTGGCGGCTTGTTTCGTCGGCGCAGTGGCGGCGTGCTTGGTCGTCCCGAATCCTTTTGAGGGTCTCATCTGGAGTCAGGCGCTGCTGTCGCTTCAGTTGCCGATTACGGTCTTTGTGCTCATACGACTCACCAGTTCGCCCCGCGTTATGGGCAAATACGCCAACTCGCGCCCGCTCAACGCGCTGCTCGTAGGGATCGGCGTCATAACCCTCCGGGACAAGATCATGCACACCGAGGAAATGGGTGTTGTAGCGAACATATCGGCTGACACGAGCCTCGGGAATGCCCAACTCCTCCGCAATTTCGCCGGTATCCTTCCATGCAACATGATACAGCCTCTGCACCTGCCGGACAGCTGCCATCTCGTCCTTGCTCAACGCCATGCAGCCAATATTCTGTTCCAGCCAGCGGGTCATGCGCCCCTTCAAATGCGGGTAAAGATAGGTGGT
>USMR01000257.1 GCA_900555815.1 uncultured Collinsella sp. | reverse complement strand
CCCATTGCCGCCGACTTGCGCGATCCGGCCTATGCCCGCGAGCGCCTGTGCGCCATGCTGGGCCCTCAGATGCAGGTGCCGCCGGCGTTTTCGGCCATTTCGGTCAACGGCGTGCGCGCCTATAAGTCTGCGCGCGAGGGCAATGCCGTGTCGCTGCCCCCGCGTCCGGTCGAGGTGTACTCCGCTAACCTGATTGCCGTGAGCGGCGAGGGCGAAGCGTGCGTTTGGACCGTGGCGTTTTCGGTGAGCAAGGGCACCTATATCCGTGCGCTCGCTCGCGACCTGGGTCGTGCCTGCGACAACGCGGCGCATATTTCTGCATTGCGCCGTACGGCCTCCGGTGTTGTTTCCATCGGTGCCTGTCATGCGGGCGATGAAATTTATGCCGATTCCGCTGCCGGCTTTGCCCTGGATCCCATTCCGCCACTGGGCGCCACGCGCGTCGACTTGCCGGGTGATCTTGCCGACGATCTGCTGTGCGGACGTCGTATTCCTATTGAGCGCGCGCTTGCGAGCTTCGATGCGTCGAAGGCGCCGTTTGCGCTGGTGCTCGATGGCGGGCTCAAGGCGCTTGCCCGTATCGAGGGCGGCCGCTTTGTTATGGAGCATGTCTTTCCGCAGGCGATCGGCGGTGTTCGATGATGCTGGCCTCCCACGAGCTCGCGCGTATTTTTTTCGCGGGCGAGTCGGATGAGGCCCGCATCGTCGCCGCCGATGCATTTGATGATTGCGCGTGCCTGGGTGCCGCGTCGATCGCCATCGGCGTGTTCGACGGCGTGCATCGGGGGCATCGCGAATTGATCGACGCGGTCGTTCGCGATGCGCGTGACCATGGCTGCAAGGCGGTCGTGGTCACCTTCGATCCCGACCCGGACGTGGTGGTGAGCCCTACGCCCGCGCAAAAATTGATGACGACGGCTGACCGTCTGCATGCCCTGGCTCTCACCGGGGTCGATGCGGTCGTGGCCGTTCCCTTTACGCCCGCGGTGGCGGCACTCGACCACGTAGGCTTTCTTAAGCTGCTGTCGCGCGTCGTCGATATCCGCTCGATTCGCGTGGGTAGCGACTTTAGGTTGGGCCGCGGCGGTGCCTCGGGCGTTGCCGAGATGCAGGCATGGGGAGCCGAGCGCGGCGTTGACGTCTATGGCCACGAGCTGCTGTGCGTCGATGGGCAGACGATCTGCGCCACCCGTATTCGCCAGGAGCTGCGCCGGGGTCATGTTGAGCTTGCCGCCGAGCTGCTCGGCCGCCCGTATATGCTGCGAGGTATTGTTGCCGGCGGTCGTCACCAGGGCTCCGACATGGGTTTTCCCACGGCAAATATTCAGGTGCCCGAGGGCATTCAGGTGCCTGCCGATGGCGTCTACGAGGGCTTGGTGCTGGTCGACGATACCGTATGGCCTGCCGCCGTCAACGTGGGCCTGCCGCCGACGTATGCCGACGATGCCGCCTCGGCTCATCTCGAGGCCAACTTGATCGGGTATGCAGGCGACCTGTACGGCGCCTCGGTTTCGCTGGCGTTTACACGTTGGCTGCGCCCGTCGCGCGTGTTCGATTCGCTGGACGAGCTTATCGCGACCGTCGAGGGTAATATTGACGATATCCGTCATCATTTGGGTGAGCAGGGGGTGAGCATCCGTGATTAGCGATGAGGAAAAAGACCAGGTGCGCGCTGCGTCCGACCTGGTTGCCATCGTGCAGGAAACGGTTGAGCTCAAGCCCCGCGGCCATGAGTTTTGGGGTTGCTGCCCCTTTCATGGCGAAAAGACCCCGTCGTTTCACATTATCCCCGCCACGCAGGTGTGGCACTGCTTTGGCTGTGGCGAGGGCGGCGACGTCTTCACCTACATCATGAAGCGCGAGAACCTGAGCTTCCCTGAGTCGATTCGCTACCTGGCCGACCGTGCCGGCATTGAGCTGCACGATACCGGCGCCTATCGCGAGCGCGGCACCAAGCGTGCCCGCATCTACGACCTGTGCGCCGAGACCGCCCAGTTCTACCACACCATGCTCATGCGCGGTAAGGACAGCCGTCCGCGCGAGTATTTCGCCAGCCGCGGTATGGGCGGCGACGTCTGCCGCCGCTACTGCCTGGGTTTTGCGCCGGGTCGCAACGCGCTGGTGTCGCATCTGTCGCAGGCAGGCTTTACCCCGCAGGAAATGATCGATGCCAACGTGGCCGTGAGCCGTGGGCGCGGGCAGCTTGCCGACCGTTTTTACGACCGCGTGATGTTTCCCATCTTTGATGAGCAGGGTCATAACATCGCCTTTGGCGGGCGCATTATGGGCGACGGCCAGCCTAAGTACCTCAACACCGCCGAGACGAGCGTGTTCCATAAAAAGCGAAACCTCTACGGTTTTAATTGGGCCAAGGAGTTTATCGTCGCGCAGGATACCGCCATCGTGGTGGAGGGCTATACCGACTGCATCGCCTGCTGGGAGG
>USMR01000256.1 GCA_900555815.1 uncultured Collinsella sp. | reverse complement strand
GGCGTTTCGCTTACGCGCGACGGTAAACAATATCTGCCGTATCTGCGCCAGATTGTGACTGCCGAGGCTGAGCTCGAGGGCAAGCGCCAGGAGTTGCTGGGGCTTTCGTCGACCGATATTCGCATCGCGACGTTTACCAACGTGAGTCGAACCGTGTTACCGCGTGTGATCCGCGACTTTGGGGCGCTGCACCCGGGCGTACGCTTTACCCTTAAGCAGGGCGACTACACGCGCAACGCCCAATGGGTGCACGATGGCGTGGTCGATTTTTGCTTTACGGCACGCGGGTTTACCGCTGGCCTCGAGAAGCGCGTGGTCTATCACGACGAGTTGGTGGCACTGTTGCCTGTCGCGCATCCGCTGGCGGCAAAGGAAAAGGTGACACTCGCCGACCTGGCTTCCGAGCCGTTTGTGCTTCTGGATGAGGGCGAACAGAGCCTGGTGCTCGATGCATTCGCGGCGCATGGCCTGTCGCCGCACGTGACGAGCGAGGTCACCGACGACTACACCATCATGGCGATGGTGGAGGAGGGCCTAGGCGTGAGCATGCTCTACCGTCGTACTGTGGAGGGCATGCGAGCCGATATTCGTGTGCGGCCCATCGTGCATGCCCCCTCGCGCGACGTGGTGGCGGCCTGGCGCAGCTGGGACACCATGCCTATCGCCACGAGGCGCTTTATCGACTATATGAGCTCGCATATTGTCAATTAATGACTGGCGTGGCGTTGGGTGCGGTGTTTAGCGGGCTGTCGCTTTGGCTTGGGTGGCGCGATAGGTGCGTGCCGGGTGGCAGAGTAGCACCGCCACGACCATAAAGAACGCCGTGGTGCCCAGGCTGATGGGGTAGACCATCATGATGTTCGCAAAGGTGCGGAAGTGCGGGAACACGCAGAACACCCAATAGAAGCGGATGCCGCAGACGCAGATCATGGTGATGAGGGCGGGCGTGAGCGAGATACCAAAGCCGCGCAGGTAGCCGGACATGTTTTCGTAGAACATGCTAAAGGCGTACGCCGGGAAGATCGAGCACACGCGGATATAGCCGATCGAGACGATGTTGGGATCACTGTTGAACAGCGACAAGATCTCACGCCCCAGGCCGACAATAACGATAATTGTGGTGAGCGCGACGATACCGCCTTCGACCAGGCAGACCTTGAGCGTTTTGGTGCAGCGGTCGATCTGGCGGGCACCGTGGTTTTGTCCCACAAAGGTGGTGCAAGCCTGGCTAAAGCTGTTGAGCAGGTTATAGCACACGTACTCCAAGCTCATAGCGGCGCTCGATGCCGCCATGACCTCGGTGCCCAGGCTGTTGATGGCGGACTGGATGATGATGTTGGCGACGGCAAAGACGGCGCTTTGGATGCCGGCGGGCAGGCCGATCTTGACGATGCGCTTGAGGGCGACGGGGTCGATAGCCAAGTCACGCGGGGTGACGCGGACGACAGAGTCGGTCTTGAGCAGGCGGATAAAGAGCGTAGCGGCGCTGACGGTGTAGGCGATGGCGGTGGCGATGGCGACGCCCGCGACGCCCCAGTGAAGTACGGGGACAAAGATGAGGTCCAGGCCAATGTTGAGGACGGTGGACACGGCAAGCGCCTGCAGCGGCATGCGGGTGATGCCGACGGAGCGGAAGATCGCGGCCTCAAAGTTGTAGAGCAAAATCGAGGGCATGCTCAGCAAAAAGACGCGTAGATAGAGTGAGGCGAGCGGCATGGTCTCGGCGGGAACGTTGAGCGCGGCGAGCATGGGCTCGGCAAAGATCTCGCCCAGAGCGATGACGACAAAGCCCACGAGTGCCATTAAAATCGAGGTGTGGACGGCGCGTTTGACCATGTTCTGATCGTTGCGGCCGATAGCGTTGGCGATGACCACGTTGGAGCCAAGCGACATGCCAATAAACAGGTTGTGCATAAGACTGGTATGCGGAACATTGGAGCCGACCGCCGCCATGGCGAGGGTTCCCTGGTCGCCCGAGAAGTTACCGATAATGACCGTGGCGATGAGGTTCGACAGCTGCTCCAAGATGCTCGTGGCGGCCACGGGGAAGGCGAACAGGGGAATATTGCGCCACAGCGAGCCGGTGGTCATGTCAATGTGCTTAGATACGGTGTCAGCCATACGCTCTCAATCTCTAACATGCTCTTTCGTGCTTATTTGCGCAGATGATGATACTCCTAATGCAACCAGTCGGCACTTGGGGACGTTCCTTTTCTGTCGGCAGCTGGGGACACTCCTTATCTCTTCTAACTAGTCATTCAAGAACGTCCCCAATGACTAGGTGGGGAAGGCGTGAGACAATGGTGGGCGTTGTGTTGTTCGCGCTAAGGAGTTGCCATGTTGTTGTGTCCCGTTTGCCATGAACCGTTGGTGGACGATGAGCGTGGGGCCGCATGTGCGGGCGGACACCGGTTTGACCGTGCGCGCGAGGGTTATCTATATCTACTGC
>USMR01000255.1 GCA_900555815.1 uncultured Collinsella sp. | reverse complement strand
CCCGCCGTTGCTTCTATCGCATCGTTGAAAGGATGCAATCATGCTGCTCCCCGATTCCAAGACCGAGCTCGTCCGTCGCGGCAACAAGGTCGTTTACGACCTGGGCGACAAGATCGTCAAGGTCTTTAACGAGACCAAGCCCGTCTCCGACGTGTTCAACGAGGCTTTGAATCTTGCCCGCATCAATGAGTGCGGCATCCGCAGCCCCAAGGCTCTCGAGGTTTCTCAGCTCGAGAACGCCAACGGCTGGGCTCTCGTGACCGAGAAGGTTCCGGGCACCACCCTTGCCGAGAAGATGACTGCCGAGCCCCAGCGCTTTGGTGAGTACCTCGAGATGTTCGTCGACCTCCAGATTGAGATCCACGGCTACACCTCCCCGCTGCTCAACCGTCAGCGCGATAAGTTCGCCCGCATGATCGACAGCCTCGATCAGCTCAATGCCACCACGCGCTACAACCTTCAGGAGCGTCTGGACGGCATGACCAAGGAGTTCAAGGTCTGCCACGGCGACTTCAACCCCTCCAACGTCATCGTCGGCGACGACGGCCAGCTGTACGTCTGCGACTGGGCACATGCCACCCAGGGCTCCCCTGCTGCCGACGTTGCCACCACCTACCTGCTCTTTGCCCTCAGCAGCAAGGACCAGGCTGAGGCCTACCTGGAGCTCTACTGCGACCGCGCCGACATGCCCATGCAGGTCGTGCGTCAGTGGACGAGCATCGTCGCCGCTTCCGAGCTCGCTCGTAAGCGCAACGTGAACGATGAGTTCCTTAAGAACTGGATCGACGTCGTCGATTATCAGTAGTATCTGAGCGATTTATTTCGCATCGGAGGCACAAAAGAAAACCCCGCAGCTCGCATGGGCCGTGGGGTTTTCCTTTTAGATATCGAGGATGCCACAAGATAAAAGGACGGTCCCACATCTCCCCGATCTGGAGAAATGCGGGGCCGTCCCGTATATCGAACTACAAGCGAAATCGCCGATTAGCGGCGGGCAGCCTTAACAAGCTCGGCAACCTTGGCGACGATCTCGTCAATCGCCACGTCCTCGCGCTCGCCCGTGGCACGGTCCTTGAGCTCAACGGTGCCATTCTTAAGACCGCGCTTGCCCAAAACCACCTGATACGGGAAGCCCATGAGGTCGTTATCGGCAAACTTAAAGCCGGGACGCTCATCGCGATCGTCGACGACGACCTCGATACCCTCGGCGCACAGACCGTCGACGATCTGCTCACAAACGGTAGCGCACTCCTCCTTCTTGGGATCGAGCGGAATCACCGCGACCTCGTACGGGGCAACGGAGACCGGCCAGACGATACCGTGCTCATCGTTGTGCTGCTCCACGACGGCAGCGAGCGAGCGGGACACACCCACGCCGTAGCAACCCATGATAAGCGGCTTCTCCTTGCCGTCCTCGTCCATAAAGGTGGCACCCATGGCCTCGGAATACTTGGTGCCCAGCTGGAACACTTGGGAGACCTCGATACCGCGAGCAGCGGAGAGCGGCTTGCCGCAGTGCGGGCAGGGATCGCCGGCGACGACGGTGACCAGGTCGGCCCACTCATCGACGGTAAAGTCGCGCTCGGGGCAGGCACCGGTAAAGTGGTAGTCGACCTCGTTGGCGCCACAGGCCCACTGCTTAGACTCACGCAGGCTCTCGTCGCACACCAGACGGATGCCCTCGGGCAGGTTAACCGGTCCGATAAAGCCCTTATGCAGACCGTAGGTCTGGAGTTCCTCGTCGGTCATCATGCGATAGCCCTTGCCAAAGACGTGCTCGGCCTTGCAGTCGTTGAGCTCATGATCGCCCGGGACAATGGCCACGACAGGCTTGCCCTCAGCGTCGATGAGTGCCAGCGACTTGCGCGTGCCGTTCTCGGGGAAGCCGAAGAACTTTGCAACTGCCTCGATGGTGCCCATGCCCGGGGTCTCGACCTTGGTGAGCGTACCGTCGCCGGGGCCCTCGGTCACGACAACCTTGGTGCTTGCCGCCTCGTCGTCAGCAGCAAAGCCACAATCGTCGCAGTAAACCAACGAAGCCTCGCCGGCGTCAGCAAGAGCCATGTACTCGACCGACGGAGGTGGCGCCACCGATCTCACCGGAATCGGCGACAACGGGCAGAGCCTTGATGTAGCAGCGCTCGCAGATATTGGCGTACGCCTGCTTCATCTTGTCGTACTCCTCCTGCAGGCTCTCCTGCGTAGCGGAGAAGCTGTAGGCGTCCTTCATGATGAACTCGCGGCCGCGCATCAGGCCAAAACGGGGACGGAACTCGTCGCGGAACTTGTCCTGAATGTGGTACAGATTGACGGGCAGCTGCTTATAGGAACGTAGCTCGTTGCGCACTAAGGCAGTCACAGTCTCCTCGTGCGTGGGACCCAGCACAAACTCGCGGCCGTGGCGGTCATCAAAGCGCACGAGCTCCTTGCCATAGGCATCGATACGGCCGGACTCACGC
>USMR01000254.1 GCA_900555815.1 uncultured Collinsella sp. | reverse complement strand
GTACTTGAGATGGAATTCGTCGGAAGCGGGATCGATACCCTTGCGTTCGGCGATGCGTGCGTTGCGGTGCTCGTCGATGACGAACACGTACAGCAACGGCGCGGTGGCGATATACGGCTGATGGCCGAATTCGGCGAGCTTGGCTTTGGTGGCCGGATCGGTGATGCGGATGGCGGACCAGTCGTTAAGGAACTGGCTGGACGCGGCATGTTGGGCGACGGTTTCGAGCGTGGCGCGGGTATCGTCGTCGATGGCCTCGTCCTTGAACTTACGGATGGAGCGGCGGCCCAGAAGAGCCTCGATTGTTGCGTTGGTAACCATGGCTTTATTGTCGCACGGCAGACCAACCGGGGGATTAGCGGCTGGGCTTGCGATGGCGGTGGTCGACGAACGCCTTGGAGCCCCGATCCGACAGCTGCGAAACCACTGCGCCGAGTGCGGCCGAAACGGCGGCGAATGCCAGACTCATTGCCAGACTTTGCGGCGCGTCTGCCGCCAGTCCCTTGCGCAGATTGCGTTTGCTTGTGCCCTTGTCCCATATCATCTGGAATGCTTTGCCGGCAACCAAGCCTGCCAGCGCTGGGACTGCCGACTTGATGAGCTTGTCGCCCAGAGAATCAGGGTCGTTGAGCCGGTCCTCGCGCAGCCTGTTGACCTTCTCGTCGATGCGGTGCAGGCTGTCGACCGCGCGGTCGGCGCTGGAGGGGAAGTCGGTGTTCGTTTCGTCGCTCATGACTCTCAGTCTAATAGCATCTCAATCATCTCAGCGCAAAAGATGGGCGTTAATGGTGGAGTCATGAACGAGCGCAGACTAGAGTGGAGGCATGAGCGAACAGAACGTGAACGGCACCGTTGCCGTCGAGAACTCTCGTGGCGGCAATGGATTTTTGGTGTTGCTGCGCCACGGCCAGACCGTGTGGAGCGAATCCGGGCAGCATACCGGGCGCACGGACATCCCGTTGACCGCGGTCGGCGAGCAGCAGGCAGCGGATGCCGGAAGGCGCCTGCGCGAGGCCTTCCCCGAAGGATTCAGCCAGAGCTGTGTGTTTTCCAGTCCGCTGAAGCGGGCGTGCCAAACCGCTGAATTGGCTGGTTTTGCGGACCACGGTGTGTTGGACGGCATCGCTGAATGGGATTACGGCCGAGCCGAGGGGCGTACGCGCCAGCAGGTGAGTGAGGCCAGCGGTTTTGAATGGGATGTGTGGCGTGACGGGCCGCGCTCGCTGACGCCCACGCTGGAGGGCGACTGGGTCGAGACCTTGCCTTCGGGCGAACAGGTGCCGGTCCATGCCGGGCCTGGCGAGACGCTGGAAGAAGCGGCGGCACGCGCCAAGAGCGCCATCGACGAGATTACGCCGCTGCTGAAAGACGGCCATAATGTGCTGTTGGTGGCTCATGCGCACATCCTGCGCATCCTCACCTCGCAATGGCTGGGCGTGGACCCGCATTTCGCACGGTTGCTGCGTTTGGATACGGCGCACTACTCGGTGCTCAGCGTCTATAAGGGAGATAACGTCATCGAACGGTGGAACGCCTAGCCCCGGTTGCGCTGCGATTGCGCTGGCCTGCCCGCTACTGCGGGCGGGCCTTTATTGTTTGTGGCGGGAATTGCGGTATGTCGATAAATGATTTGCAAACGATAGCGTCGGCGTGTTGTTATTTTTTGATGGGTATAAGTGGCAATCGATTGCCATGAAAGATATGTTAGCGCTCTCATGATTGCGAACGCTTGCATTGCGATAATGAGGCAAAAATGACTGAATTAATGGGATATTTGTTGACAATGGCCTGAAAATGATGATTTATGACGCGCTGATATTGCTATCGTTTGCAAAAAGAAGCAAACCGTTGCACAATAGTGCATGTCGATAGTCGTAAAGGTGCGTGCTAGCGTACCTGTCCTGACCGGGGACGGCCGGGTCGACGATGAAAGAGAAAGGTTCGATGATGAATCGTACTATTAAGGCAGCAGTTGGAATGGTCGCTATCGCGGCAATGTCTGTTGGCACGTTGGCTGCTTGCGGTGGTTCTAGCTCAAGTTCCGATAACGGCAAGGGCAAGGTGTACTTCCTTAACTTCAAGCCGGAATCCAGCGACGAATGGAAGAAGCTGGCCAAGGATTACACCAAGGAAACTGGTGTTGAGGTCAAGGTCCAGACCGCTGCTTCCGGTACATACGAACAGACTTTGAAGTCCGAGATCGCCAAGTCCGAGGCTCCGACCTTGTTCCAGGTCAACGGCCCTGTCGGCTACCAGAACTGGTCGTCCTACACCGAAGACATGTCCGATACTGAGCCGTACAAGCAGCTTATCAACAAGGATGTCGCCCTCAAGGATGGGGATAAGGTCGTCGGTGTTCCGTATGCCATGGAGACTTATGGCCTGATCTACAACAAGGATCTGCTGGCCAAGTACATTGCCACTGCCGGCGCCAAGATCAAGAGCGTCGATGACATCGACAACTTCGATGCC
>USMR01000253.1 GCA_900555815.1 uncultured Collinsella sp. | reverse complement strand
ATACGCCGTGCGAATGGCGCTCGCAATGTCGGCGGTGCGCTCACCCGAGCAGTCGCCCACGCAGGTCACGGGCACCGTCACGCCATCCAGGTCAAACGCGTTGGCCTTGGAGCCCACGGCCATCACCACGTAATCGCAGGCGATCTTCACCGGCTCCTCGGCGCCGTCCTCGGTGGTGCGAACAGCCTCCACGCCCTCGTCGGTAATGGCGGTCAGGCGGGTCTTAACATGCTGCTCCACGTTGTGCTCGGCAAAGTCGCTCATAATCAGCGGCAGAATGGTCTCGGACTCGCCCGCGGCAATCTTGTCGAGCATCTCCACGATCGCCACCTCGCAGCCGTGCTGCAGCAGGTACTCGGCAGTCTCGGTGCCCACCAGGCCGCCGCCAATGACGGCGACGCGGCCGCTGAGCTCCACCTTGCCGGCCAGCACGTCCCAGCTCGAGACGACCTTGTCCGAATCGGCGCCCGGAACGGGAATGACCACGTCGTGTGCGCCCACAGCCACAATCGCAGCGTCGGCGGCGTTGAGGTCCTCAGCGGTAGCGGCATGGTTGAGCTCGACCTTCACGCCCAGGCCGGGCAGAATCTTCTCGTAGTACTCGACCGAGCGCATGATCTCGTCCTTGCGCGGAGGCGCAGCCGCCAGCACAATCTGGCCGCCCAAGTAATCGCTCGCCTCGTAGATGGTCACGTCGTAGCCGCGCTTGGCCGCCACGCGTGCGGCCTCCAGGCCGGCAATACCGCCGCCCACCACGGCGATCTTCTTGTCGCCCTCGCCCGGCTTGATGGCGATGGTCGCCTCGTCGCCGTTCTCGGCATTGAGCACGCACGAGATGTACTTGCGGTTTTGAATCGCGTCGACGCAGCCCTTGTTGCAGTTGAGGCACTCGCGGATGGGCTCGCCCGTAGCGGCCTTCAGCGCAATGTCGGGGTCGCACATGAGCGAGCGGCCATAGGCGATGATGTCGGCGGCGCCGTCTTCCAGAATCTTCTCGCCGGCCTCGACCGAGACAACGCGGCCGACGGTTGCCACCGGCACGGAGACCAGGGCCTTGACGCGCTCGGCCACGGGCAGCGTCCAGTTATAGGGCATGGCGCCCATGGGCGGAATGGTGTCGCCCATGTTGCCGGTGTGGTTGGCCTGTGCAACCTGAATCATATCGATGCCAGCGCCCTCGAGCAGCTTGGCAAACTCGCAGGCCTCGTCGGGCTGCAGGCCGCCCTTGCCGCGCGGCGTGCCGTCGGGGTTCTCCATGATCACGGGGAGCTTGTACTCCACCATCAGCTGCGGCGCGGCCTCCTTAATAGCGGCGACGACCTCGAGCGCATAGCGAACGCGGTTCTCGAGCGAGCCACCGTACTCGTCGGTGCGCTGGTTGAGGATGGCCGAGCACAGCGAACCCACCAGACGGTCGCCGTGGACCTCGATGGCGTCGATCCCGGCCTGCTGCGCGCGGGCGGCCGAGGCAGCGATGGCCTCCTTGATCTGGGTAAGCTGCTCTACGCTCGCCTCGTTCACAAAGTGCTGCATGTCGTGGTGCAGCTTGGCGTATGCCTGGTTGCGGATCTCGTTGGACTCGGCCATCTTGGCGGCAAAGGTCTCCTCGTCGCCGGCGGCCTTGGCCTCCTGCGCGGCCTTAGCGGCGGCCATGGATCCCATGACCATGCGGCCGACACCGGGCACATCGTACTCGGGGTGGAACAGCTGCAGCGCGATCTTGGCGCCGTGCTTGTGGACGGCATCGGCCAGCGCCTTAAACGTGGGGATCTGGGCGTCGGTTGCCAGCTTGGGCGTGGGGCTCGCGGTCATGACGGGAGCGACGTCGCCGATGACGATGTAGCTCACGCCGCCACGGGCCAGGCGCTCGTAAAAAGCCAGGCTGCGCTCGCCAATGGAACCGTCACGCTCCTCGTAGCCGGTGGTCAACGGCGGGAACATAATGCGGTTTTTGAGCTCAAGGGGGCCAACCGTAAGGGGCTGAAGCAGCTTGGATGCAGGTGCGGTCATGGACATTCCTCTCTTGTAGGCGCGGCGGCGATGATGCCGCGTAGTTGTCTAGAGGATATGTCATAGGAATACAACAGCGCAACGGAAATCGGCGGACAGCAGGTAGCGGCAGGTGGATGGGGCAGGGCGGCCCGCCGGTTTATCTCAATCTGTAACAGTTACGCGGCAAAACCGGGTCTTACTGTTACAGATCGAGACAAACCAAACCCGCCTGCTAGAAAATCTCAATCTGTAACGGTTACTCGGCAAAAACCGTCCCTCGTGTTACAGATTTAGACAAACACGACCAAGCCCACCGGTATATCTCGATCTGTAACACCTAGCCGCCCAAATCGGGTCTAGATGTTACAGATCGAGATTTTGTTTGAGAGGCCGAGAATTGGATCGAAAACACGGTCCCGAAATAATCAGAACCACCCTTAAAAAGGGTGGTTTGCTCTTAGGGTATAACCCACGGGCCCCGGGCTCGCGTCTAAAGGC
>USMR01000252.1 GCA_900555815.1 uncultured Collinsella sp. | reverse complement strand
GCCATGGATCTGCCCATCAGCTTGCAAGACATCACGTATGCCGAGAACTATCTGGCGCAGGGCGACCTGGCTACGGCGACGCCGCTGCTGGAGCGTCTGGTGGAGCTCGCCGAGGAGTATATCGACGCTGAGTGCAAGACGGAGGAGAAGCGTCAATACTTTAGCTTCGATAGCAAGTTTGAGCGCTTGGCCTATCGCCGCGTGGAGAAGGATCCGCGCGAGCTCGTGCAGGTCGAGGTGCCGTTTGACCGCCTGTACTCTGACATGGCGTTTGCCTACATTCGCCAGCAGGATTATGTGAGTGCTCGCAACGCCTTGATGCAGGCCGTGCGCTGGGACCCCATGAACTGCAACTACCGCCTGGATCTGGCCGAGCTGTTCCGCGCTCTCGAGGACAAGCAGGAATGGGCATCGCTCTCGTTCTCGGTGCTGGAGCGTGCAAGCGATGGCAAGTGCGCCGCCCGCGCTTACGCCAATCTAGGTCAGTACTTCTTGGAGCCCGAGACCGAGAACGTTTCGGCTGCCGTGGGCTGCGCGCGTCTGGCGCTGCGCCTGGCGCCCAACGATGCGCATACGACGCGCCTGCTCAACAAGATCCATACCACCTATCCGGATGCCGCCGATGAGAACGACGACCACGTGATGGGTGAGCTCGCCCTGCAGGGCGTGCCGACCTCACCTTCGGCCGAGATCGCCATCTGCCTGATCATGTGTGCGACCGATGCTGCAAGCGACGGCGACAAGCAGGAGGCGACGCGCCTGACGGTGCGTGCTCGCGACTTGGTGGGCGAGGAGGCCTGCGCGGCGATTATCAAACTGGTGCGCGAGAGCGATGCCGAGCTCAATGCCGAGCGCAAGGCAAAGCGCGCAGGTGCCGACAAGGGAACCGATGGCGCCAAGGAGGCCGGCGATGCCCAGTAAGCGCGAGCGCAAACTCATTTCCAAGAATCGCTCGGCACATCACGAGTACTTTATCGATGAGACGTTTGAGTGCGGTATTGAGCTGAGCGGCACCGAGGTCAAGTCGATTCGCGAGCGCGCCTGTCAGATCACTGACACTTTTGCGCTGATTCGTGGCGGCGAGTGCTGGCTCGTCGGCCTGCATATCCACCCTTATAGCCATGGTGGCGTGTGGAATCGCGATCCCGACCGTCGGCGTCGTCTGCTGCTGCACCGCAAGGAGATCGACTTTCTTGACGGCAAACTTCGCAACCGTGGTTATGCGCTGGTTCCGTTGGAACTCTACTTTAATACCGACGGCCGCGTAAAGCTGCTGCTGGGTCTGGGCCGCGGCAAGAAGCTCTACGACAAGCGCGAGGACATGGCCAAGCGTGATGTCCAACGCGAGATCGACCGCGCCCTTAAGGAACGCAACCGCTAGGCACTCTGTATAAGTTGCGGTGGAATACGGACTGTTTTGCCTGTTTGAGGGGCTATTCAGTCCCTATTTCACCGCAACTGCGGGCGCCTCATCTTGCTTGCTGTTTTGACACATATGTCTCAAAGGCGGCGTCCGTTATGGGTGCCGCCTTTTTTGTGGGTACATACATCCATGAGGTTCAATCCTGGGTTAGGGGAGTGATCGTTATGGACAAAACTGCGTTCTTTACGATGCCGAGCGGCCTGTATGTGGTGAGTGCCGCGGCCGACGGGCTGCGTGCCGGCTGCGTTATCAACACAGCGGTGCAGGTGACATCCGCCCCGCCGCGCATCTCGGTTGCCGTGAACAAGGACAATGTCACCTCGGGCGTCATCGCATCGGCCAAAGCGTTCGCGCTGACCGTGATCGATCAGACCGCCGATATGCTCTACATCGGTAACTTTGGGTTCCGCACCAGCAGCGATTATGACAAGTTTGCCAAATACGAGACCCGCGAGACGGCTCTGGGCATGCCCTATGTGCCCGAGCACGCAGCGGCCCTGTTTAGCTGCCGTTTGATCGACACTGTGGATGTGGGCACGCACCTGCTCTTTATCGGCGAGGTGGAGGATGCCGAGCGCCTGAGCGACGAGACGCCGCTGACGTACGACTACTATCACAAGGTGCTAAAGGGCAAGACGCCGCCCAAAGCCTCGTCGTATCAAGGCTAGAAATGTTCTAAAAATACTTGCATTATGTTATTGATAATATATACTAATAAGTAAGTACACCAGCAGTCACGTTCGAGAGGAGAACATCATGGCTGAGGAGAAGAAGACGTATAAGTTTGTGTGCACCGTTTGCGGTTACGAGGTTGAGGTCGACACGCCCGAGCTGCCCGAGGACTACGTGTGCCCGGTCTGCGGCGTCGGCCCCGATGAGTTTGAGCTTGTCGAGGAGTAGCTCGTAGACACACGACTTGCAACAACATATAGCTCTGTCCAAGGGCCCCGGTCGAATTCTCGGCCGGGGCCCTTTTGATTTATCTGACGGTTTAAAACGGTCTCACGTGTTACAGATTGAGACGTTATATCTGGACAGTCACGCCATCCCAATTACATCCCCGTTAGC
>USMR01000251.1 GCA_900555815.1 uncultured Collinsella sp. | reverse complement strand
CCGCCTTCGGCGCGGGCTTCGGCTACGATTTTGATCTCGCAAAGCTGCGTTACGGCAAGATCATCCTCATCGCCGATGCCGATGTTGACGCCGAGGAAGAAGAGGCCGCTGAGGCCGCCTCGACCTTTGTGCCCGGCGAGACTCCGGTTGCCGACCAGGGCAGCACCATGCCCTCATTTCTGCAGCTCGAGCACCCCACGATTGGCGCCGATGCGGTCGATCCGCGCGCAGCAGGCTTTTCTGTGGTCGAGGGCGGTACCGGCAATATCGCCGCGCCGCAGACTGCCGATGCGGACGCTGCCGACACCACTCGCCCGACCGCCCCGCACTCCCCCGCCGCGAGCCGCGATCTGGGGACTGCCGTCTCGAACACTGCGAACGCCGTGGGCACCTTTATCGCCCAGGGCGCCTCGGCCATGCGGGAGATGAACGCCGCGAAAAAGGCACTTGCCGATGCCCGCGCCCACCTGGCCGAACTTGAGCAGCGCATTGCCGATCAGGCCGAGGAACTCGAGACGCGCCAGGATATCACAGGCCGCTACGACCAGATCGTCGCCGACCAGCGTCAGGCGATCGCCACAGCGCAAAAGACCGATGCGGCAGCCGAGATTGACCGTGATGCCCACGCCGCCAAAGCGACAGAGCTCAAGGGGCAGTTCGAACAAATGAAGACAGAGGATGACGCGACTGAGCTCCGCCTGAAGGCCGCGCTCGATGCCGTGGAGGCCCGCGAGGCGAGCTCGCGCGAGACCGGCAACCGCCTCGTTCGCCGTCTTGAGGATTCCAAGCGCATCCGCGACAAGGTGAAGGCCGAGCGAGACGCCGGCATTGCGGCCGCACAACAAACCGTCGACGCCACGCGCGCCCAGCTCGAGACGCTGCGCCATGAGTATGCCGAGCTGCAACGCAATCCCTCGGCAAATCCCGCCAACTATACGGTGCGCACCAGCGAGCTCTCGATGCAGATCTCCGACACGGCAGATGCCCTGCGTAAAGCCGAAGAAGATGTCCCGCGCATCACCGCCGACCTTGAGCACTCGCTTGCCGCAGCCGAGCAGGCCGTCGAGCAGGCTCAAGCCCCCATTGCCGACGCCAAGCGAGCCCATCAGGCCGTGACGGCAGAGGCCGATGCCGCGCGCGACGAGCTGCAGACCGCAAAAACCACCGCCGCGACGCGCCAGCGCGAACTGCGCGAGAAGATCGCCGCCGAGGACAAGGCACGCCGCGACCAAGAGCAGAGCATAGCCAACGCCCAAGCAGATGCCGCGCATGCGCAGTCGATTATCGAACAGGCGACCGAAGTACACGACCACCCAGAGATTACTGAGTCGCTTGCAGGATCCTTGGCCCGAGACAAAGCCGAACACGCCGAGACCGAGCGAGAAGTTGCCCAGCTCGAGGCCACCGAGGACGCGGTGCGCGAGCGTACCCGCGACTCACGCATCAAATTCACCGGCGCCATCGTCTGCATCGTCGCCGCAATCCTGGTGATCATCCTGATCTGGTTGTTCGCAAGTAAGTAAACCAGCCGCCAAAAAGCGCTCAACGCAGTTGCGGTGAGATAGTTCCTGTTTAGCCCCAAAAAGGCCAATTCAAGAACTATCTCACCGCAACTTATTTAGATCGACGCAAGGCAATCTATCCCTCTTGCACCAATCTCTTGACATAAGGAGTGTCCCCAGGTGCCGGCACAAAAGGAACGTCCCCAAGTGCCAAGTGCCCAATGACTACTCAACAACCACGGCAACACCGATGTAATGGCAGAGTCAGCGAGCGGGTCGCATTTGTGACAAGGTGACGTGAAACGAAAGGGCGCTGACCTTTTGGTCGCGCCCTTGAAGTTGAACGTCAGATTGTCCAAATGCGGCCCGCGCAGCGTCGACTGGTTACGGCGTTTGTAAAACGCCGTAACCTACTGAATGAGCATGGCGTCGCCAAAGCTGAAGAAGCGGTAGCGCTCCTCGATGGCGGCGGCGTAGGCATCCATGATCTGGTCGCGGGTGGCAAGCGCGCTTACGAGCATCATGAGCGTGGAGCGAGGCACATGGAAGTTCGTGATCAGCGCGTCGACCACATGATAGGTCGAGCCGGGCATGAGGTAGAGCTGCGTTGTCGCGTTCTCGCGCACCACGATGTCACCGCGGCCAAGTGTATCGGCCCCGTCCTCGCGGCCCTCAAAATAGCGCGCCGTCACGGCCGGATCGGACACCGGCGCGTCCGCGTCAAAGGCGCTCTCGAGCGAGCGCACTGCGGTGGTACCGACAGCAATCACGCGATGCCCCTCGGCCTTAGCCTTATGCACGGCGTCGACAACCTCCTGCGACACGTGGTAGCGCTCGGTGTGCATCACGTGCTGCGTGGGGTCGTCCTCCTCCACCAGACGGAAGGTATCGATACCCACCTCGAGCTCGACGGCGGCAAACTTGGCACCCTTGGCCTCGATGGCAGCCATGAGCTCGGGAGTAAAATGCAGACCCGCCGTGGGAGCAGCGGCCGAATG
>USMR01000250.1 GCA_900555815.1 uncultured Collinsella sp. | reverse complement strand
CCCATCATCGCGGTCTACAGGGCTAACGATATGGCACCGTGGGGACACATGTATGTCAATCCTGGTCTAACAGAGCCTTATTTTATCCCCGTCCCAGAAAAATCATTTAGAGGAGATTGAGGGGGAGCTGGGGGGCGTCTCCCCAGAGTTTCTCGAGGCGGTAGAAGTCGCGGGCTTCGGGAGTGAAGACGTGGACGACAACCGAACCGTAGTCCATGAGCATCCAAGTCTTCTGCTCGCGGCCCTCGATGGAGAACGGATGCTCGCCGCAAGCCTCGGCGACCTTCTCCTCGATCTCGTCGACAATTGAATCGACCTGGCGGTTGTTGGCACCGGTGGCAAGCACAAAGTAGTCGCACACATCGGAAAGCTCGGTCAGGTCGAGCACCTGAACGTCCTCGCCCTTCTTGTCGTAGGCGGCCTGCGCGGCGGCGCGGGCGACATCCTCGGCGGCGACACCGCTCGCGGACAGCGAGGCGGCAGTGCGGTCGGACGTGGCGGCGAAGCTCTTGTGCTCCACGCCTTCAAGAATCTGCTCGTCGGTCATGGTCTCGTCGGCCATGGAATACCTCTTTCTAGACAGCCCGAGCTAGCGCAGCTGGGCGTAATGGTTGTAAATCGTAATAGCCGTGGGATAAAGATAGCGCCCGGACTGGATCACATAGACCAGACCCTGCGCAAAACAGGAGAAGAACAACTCATCGAGCGTCGACTCCCCCACCATCTTGCGCAGCGCATGGGCATAATCGCCGTGGCGGTTGGGTTCGATGGCATCAGCCACAAAGACCACCATATCGAGCGGCGTCATGTCGCAAGCGCCCACGGTGTGACGGTCGACAGCCTGAAAGACCGCCGGCGACAGCTCGGGAAAAAGCTGCGGAAGTTCATAGGCGGCAACAGGGCCATGCAAAAGCGGCGTCGCGGCGGAAGGAGAGCCGGCAATCTTAATGCCGTAATGCAGAGCGCGCGTGACCAGCTCATCGTCGGAGAGCACTTTGTCCCAGTCATGGATCAGGCCGGCGGCAGCGGCATCAAAGCGGTCAACGCCGTAGACCTCGGCCAGATGAAGTGCGGTCTCGGCAACACCCAGCGAATGCACATAGCGCTTGCGCTTATCCTTCATGCGAACATCAAGCAGCTCTTGAATGCGCTTGAGCAGCGCGCGCTCATCGCCCTCAAACTGATCCTCTACCGACAACGTAGACCCCCATCACTCAAAATCTTCTTGGCCCAAATCGGCATATAGCCTGCGTTTGCGAATGTAGCCGAGCACGGACTCGCTCGTAAGATAGCGCACGCTCATACCGCGGGCAACTCGCTTACGAATGTTCGTCGAGCTGATCGCCAACGCTGGAATCTGAATATAGCGCACGTCGAACGGCAGCCCCGACTCTTTGATTCGGGCACGCGCCGTATCGATATCAAAGCCCGGTCGTGTCGCCGCAATAAAGGTAGCAAGCTCAGCGATTCGTTCGGCATCATGCCAGGTCACGATATCGATGATCGCGTCGGCGCCCGTAATAAAGTAGAGCTTTACCTGCGGCGGGTAAAAGTCGCGAAGGGCATGAAGCGTATCGGCCGTATAGGTTACGCCCGGGCGGTCGATCTCGAACCGGCTCGCCAAAAAAGCCGGGTTCGCGGCGGTGGCGAGGACCGTCATGGCATAACGGTCCTCGGCAGGCGTCACCGGCTTGTCAAGCTTAAAGGCAGGAGAACCCGCCGGCATAAAGAGCACAGCGTCCAAGTCGAGCGACTCGCGCGCCTGCTCGGCGGTCACCAGGTGCCCGTAATGGATGGGATCAAAGGTGCCACCCATAATGCCGAGCCTAAACTCCTGCCCGTCCTCTAGAGGAAGCTCGGGCAAACCAATTCCACCGCGCAGCGACATGGCTTACTCGCCCTCCGAGGTCTCGGCATCGTCCGCGGCATCCGCCGCATCGACAACCTCGACGCCCTCATCCGCAGCATCGGTCACGTCAATGGCCTCAACGGCAACGTCCTCGCCAGCATCCTCGAGCTCCTCGTACTCCGAGAAGTCTTCGGCGCCCTCAAAGTCAAAGGCGCGCTGGCAAATGCGGACCTCGTCGCCCGCACGGCAACCGGCCTTCTCGAGCGCGTCGTCAACACCCATACGCGCAAACTTATGCTGCAGGTAAATGACGGCTTCCTCATTTTCCCAGTCAGTCTGAATGACCATGCGTTCGATGGCACGACCGACCACGCGGAAGGCACCGGGCTCTTCCTGGGCAATGCGGAAACGCTTCTCACGCTGCAGGCGACGGCGCTCCCACTCATCGTCGCGCAGAACGACCGGCTCATCGGAGACCGACAGCTCGGCGCGCAGCTTAGCCACCTGCTCGCCCACGGCAAGCATCAGCGTGTTGAGGCCGGCGCCCGTAACAGCAGACACGGCAAAGAACATATGTCCATCGTCGAGCGCTGCGCGCTTGAGGTCGGCAATCTTGTCGGCCGTGCCCGGCGCGTCGCACATGTTGGCCACGACGATCTGCGG
>USMR01000249.1 GCA_900555815.1 uncultured Collinsella sp. | reverse complement strand
TCTACAGCGACTTTATGCTCATGACAGCCCATCCCGGCATCGGCGAGGACGCCAACCTGTTCTTCCGCAATCTGTCGCTGGGCAACCTGCGCGGCGACTACCGCTTCCTGGGTGTGGCGCCCGTCGGACTGAAACCGCTCATCATGCGCGGGCTTGACCGCGAGATCCAGCGCGCCCTTGCCGGCGAGCCCGCCCGCGTGTTCTTTAAGCTCAACTCGCTGACCGACCGCGAGGTTATCGACAAGATCGCTGAGGCATCGTGTGCCGGCGTGCGCGTAGACATGATCATCCGCGGCATCTCGTGCCTCAAGCCCGGTGTTCCGGGCAAGACCGAGAACGTGCATGTCCGCTCCATCGTCGGACGCTTTTTGGAGCACGCGCGCGTCTATGCTTTCGGCGTGGACTCGGACATGATTTACCTGAGCTCGGCAGACATGATGACGCGCAACACCGAGCACCGCGTGGAGATTGCCTTCCCCGTGCTCGACCCCACCTGCCGCGCCCTAGTGCACGAGTACATGGGCATGCAGCTGCGCGACAACGTGAAGGCCCGCAGCCTCACGAGCGACGGCACCTGGGTCCCCGTGGAGCGTGCAGAGGGTGAGAAACCCTTCAACTCGCAGGAAGCCCTGCTGGAGCGTGCCTATCGCAACGCCGAGGCCGCCGCGCAGCAGCGCGCACAGGAGAAGGAACGTGTGGCCGAGGAGGCCATTCAGGCCGATGTTGAACACGGGGCAGCTGCCAAACCGGAAGCGGTTGCAGCTCCCCCGGTGAATGAGCCCGAGGCTGCCGCAGAGCCCGCCGTGGAGAAAGCGCCCGAGCCCGCTACTGCGACTCCGGAGCCCGCCGCCGAGGCAAAGCCCGCCCCTGCTCCTGAGCCGCAGCCGGCCACACCCAAGGTCCAAGAGGTCCAGGCGACCGTCATTGAGCCCGAGCCTGCACCTGCACCTCAGCCCGATCCGCAGGTCATCAAGCCCGCACCCGAGACGAGCGCCCGTCGCGATAAGCCCGCCGGCAAGACCAAGGCCATCGAGCGCCATCGCCCCGGCCGCGTGCGCATGGGCCTGGGTCTGATCGGCCTGGGTCTTAAGACGCTCATTACCGGCAAGACGAAATAGTCGTTTGTAGAAGCAGTTTGTAGAAGCGCCCCGCATTTGAGGAAAGCCTCGGATGCGGGGCGCTTTTCCCTGCTACCATGGTGCGAACAACAACGCGAATGACAGGCAGGAATATGAAGCTCACTATAGAATCGATGACCTACGGCGCCGACGGGCTGGCGCACGCCGACAACGGCAAGGCCGTCTTTGTGCAGGGCGCCGTGGCAGGCGACACCGTCGAGGCCGAGGTCGTACAGGACGGCAAGTCGTTCATGCGTGCCCGCACCACCGAGATTCTGGAGCCAAGCCCCGATCGCATTCAGTCTCCCTGCCCCTTCGTGGGCATCTGCGGCGGCTGCTCGTGGGGCAATCTCTCACGCACGGCACAGCTCGCCGCCAAGGAGCAAAATCTGCGCTCCACGCTCGAGCGTATCGGCAAGTTCAGCCCCGATCAAGTCGATGAACTGGTGCAACCCATCCGCCACACCAAGGATGATTGGGGCTACCGCAATAAAATCGAGCTCGAACCGACCGTTGTAAACGGCCGCGTGCGCCTTGGCATGCACGGTGTCGACCCCAGCAAAATCGTGACCGTCGATACGTGCCCGCTGTTCGATAAGCGCTTCCCGAAGGCGCTCAAATCGGTCGTCGGCGCGCTCAACTATCTGAGCGGCAGCCACGACCTGGGCCTCGAGCGCGTGGGCATTCGCGCCTCGCGCCGCACCAAGGCGCTCGAGGTCGCTCTCTGGACGCCTACGGGCTCCTTCCCGCGCTCGCAGGTCTCCCGCGTTCTGGCAGACGCCGCTCATCCCACGAGCATCGTGCGCGTGATGAGCAAGGGCGAAAAGAAGGCCCGCCGTGTTTCCAAGGTCGAAATGCTCGCCGGAGAGGGCTCATGGACCGAGAATATCGCCGAGGGTCAGATGCGCCTGTCCGCCCCATCGTTTTTCCAAGTCAACACCAAGGGTGCCGAGATTTTGATCGAGCTTGTCATGGAAGCGCTCGACCCGCAGGAAGACGAGCTTGCCGTGGACCTGTACTGCGGTGCCGGCACCTTTACCCTGCCGCTCGCCCGCCGCTGCGACTTTGTCGCCGCCGTCGAGGCCTACGGCCCCGCCGTGCGCGACCTGCGCCGTAACCTGGAAATCAACAAGCTTGATAACGTCGACGTCATTGGCGGAGACGCGGTGCGCGAGTTCCCCGACCAGGACGCCGATGTCCTGGTAGTCGATCCGCCGCGCGCAGGATTGGCGCCCGAGGCCATCGACCTCATCGCGAGTACGAGTGCCCGAGATGTCGCCTACGTGAGCTGCGACCCGGCAACTTTGGCCCGCGACCTCAAACGCTTTGTCGAGGAGGGCACCTTCTCTCCCATCAAGATCACGCCGGGCGCCCTATTCCCGCCAACCTTCCACGTCG
>USMR01000248.1 GCA_900555815.1 uncultured Collinsella sp. | reverse complement strand
CCTAATGGCGGGAATAGCAGGTGGTGTGGGCGGCGCGGAAACGGCAGTGCTTGCGCATGCGGCAGATATTGCAGGTGGGGCGGCTCCGGGCGTCGTGGACTTCGCCGTCGAATAGGCCGATCACCGCGGTCACGCTTTTGGTGGGCATGAGCAGGCTGGTGGGTGTGACGGTAAGCCCGATGAGCCGCGTGGCGTTGAGCGCATTGACGATCGAGCGCTGGGCCGAGAGCGGGCAGTCGCCGTAGCCGGGACTAAAGCGCCAGTTGCCGGTGAGCCCGTGTGTGGCGGCGTCCGTCTTGACCTGCTGGTCCATTTGCTCAACGGCGGCTTCCACGTAAGCGGAGCACGCGGCGTCGAGCACGGCGCCCTCCAGGGCATCGACGGCAAACACGCGGCGCACGCCACGGGGCTCAATGTCCAGTTCCAGACGTTCAACGACAAGCTCAATACGTCGTGACAGTTCGGGCTCAATCTGCTGGCCGCCGTAACCCAGATACCGCAGCATCTCGGCACGGTCGACACGGGGATGGTGCGCAGCATCGACACGGTAAAGCGCCGGCGACGCAAGGTCGGCCGGCACTTCGACAGCGGTTGTATCGATGTGCGGTTTTTCCATTACCCCAGGCGCTCCATAATGGTCGCGGCGATCGCAGGACGGTTCATAGTGTACAGGTGCAGGCCGTCGGCGCCGTGCTCCTTGAGGTCGCAAAGCTGGCGGGCTGCATAATCTACACCAGCTGCCTGCAGGCTCTCGGGGTCATTCTCGTACTTGGCGAGAATCTTGATGACGGGGGAAGGCAGCGACGCGCCGCACATAAAGACCATGCGGCTGATCTGCGACTTGCCCATAAACGGCATGATGCCCGCGGTAATGGGCACGGTGATGCCGGCCTTGTCGGCAAGCTCGCGAAAACGGTAGAATCACTCGTTATCAAAACAGTGCTGCTTCACAAATAAGCTCGCGCCGGCGTCGTGTTTTTGCTTGAGGTATTCGACCGAGGCGTTGAGATCTTCACAGGCAATGTGGCCCTCGGGGTAAGCTGCGGCGCCCACGCAAAAGCCGGCGTCGACGAGCTCAGGGATGAGGTCGCGGGCGTAGGCGTAGTCCGAGGCGGGCTTGTCGTCCTCGGTCGCGCCGGCGGGAAGATCGCCGCGCAGGGCCAGTACATTTTCTACGCCGGCGGAGCGGTATTCATCAATCTTGGCGGCGATATCGGCATGCGTGCGGCCAACGCAGGTGAGGTGCGCCACCGAGGGCGTATCGAATTCGCTCGTAATCATATGCGCGATGGGGGCGGTGGTGGCACCGTTGCCCGAGCCGCCGGCCGAGCAGGTGACCGAGACAAAGCTCGGCGAAAGCTTGCACAGATTGCCTGCCACTTTGCGAGCCGTGTCGAGGGTCAGCTCGCCCTTGGGCGGGAACATCTCAAACGAAACGGGTGCGGTGCCCTGGGATGCCGCCTGCTTAAAAAGCTCGTCGACGCGCATATCGTGCTCCTTTAGATACGTAATAGTGCGATGTGTTGTAAGGATTCTACAGCACCACTGTGCCACGATGGAGTTTTACTCGCTATTTGGGGATACCAATCGAAAATGTTTCGCTATCGGCATTTCCTATAACAGAGCGGTCAATGTAGGATGGGGCTATATTGAATGGTATCTGATGCGAAATACCAGTTAATAGAGCCCCATTCTACATTGACTACCCTTAAACCATGGGGAGAGGTCTGCAATTTATGCAGTTGATTGACTGTTGAGGGTGGCAACGCCGCCTCGATAGGGTAACCTCATTGATTGGTTTCGCGACGGCAACATAACGGTAATGTCGCGGAAACACGGCGAGTCTAAGCTATGACTCGTTCGTTAGTAATCAACACCGCTTCTCACGCGGTGCCGATACGAAGGGAGTTCCGTATGGCCGAACTTACTGACCGCTTCGGGACCATGGTGTTCTCTGAGGAAGTCATGAAGGATTACCTCCCCAAGGACATTTGGAAGCGCCTTGCTGCAACCCTCGAGGGCGGTGAGCCGCTCGACCTGGACGTGGCCAACGCCGTTGCCCATGCCATGAAGGTCTGGGCCATCTCCAAGGGCGCGACGCACTACGCGCACTGGTTCCAGCCGCTTTCGGGCATTACTTCCGAGAAGCACGATAGCTTCCTGGAGCCCAACCACGACGGCACCGCCATTACCAAGTTTACGGGCAAGAACCTCATCCAGGGCGAGCCCGATGCCTCGAGCTTCCCCAACGGCGGCCTGCGCGCTACCTTCGAGGCCCGTGGCTACACCGCTTGGGATCCCACTAGCCCCGCCTTTATCAAGGACGACGTCCTGTGCATCCCCACGGCTTTCTGCTCCTACACGGGCGAGGCCCTGGACAAGAAGACCCCGCTGCTGCGTTCCATGACCGCGCTCTCGCGTGAGTCCAAGCGCGTTTTGGCGCTGTTTGGCAAGACCCCCAAGAAGGTCGTTCCTTCCGTGGGCGACGAGCAGGAGTACTTCCTGATCAAGAAGGACGCC